>CAXBHV010000743.1:0-4439 GCA_963974855.1 uncultured Rhodopirellula sp.
CTTTAGGCGTATGGGAATATCGCAGTGAATTCCGATAGGAAGGGGACGTGCGAGATCTGACAAAGATGATCCGCCGTGTGAACCAGCCATGTTAATCGTTGTCCGTGCAGCATCTACACAAAGGGTTGCTATTTATGGTACGCGATGTGCGCATGCATGCGTTAAAGGGTTGTTTTCAGCAAGTTTTTCGCAAAACTGGTACAATATCCCACCATGGCGATGACATCGACAATTAATTCGTGAAGCAAATGCCGGACGAGGTAAAATGCGTATCATCTCAGTCGGTGTTGCGCATACCCCACCAAAATCCATGGCCCAATGCGCACACAGAGCATTATAAATAGCAATCGTAGGTGAGGACAGCGGTAGAAATACTGGGCAAACTGGACGATGTCGGACTTCCAATTTTCCCGCATCGTATGAGGCACCGAACATTGTCCAGCAAAGAGAATCGCTCACAGCGCAAAGTGGCATTGGCGTTGATGGCACATCCGGATGACGCCGAAATCACGTGTGCTGGCACACTGATTCGATTGGCCGAGTTGGGCTGGGAGACTCATATTGCAACGGTCACAGCCGGTGATTGTGGTTCGCTGACCGGCGACGCGGATGAGGTGGCTCGTATGCGAATTGCCGAAGGAACCGAGGCAGCCAAAGTCGCTGGAGCAACATTTCATTGCCTACACGAGCCCGATGGACGTGTCGTCTACGATCGTGAGGCCTTGCAAAAGACGATTGATCTGTTTCGACAAATCGCCCCCACGTTGGTGATTACGATGCCGATGTCAGATTACCATGCCGACCACGAAATCACTGGCCAATTGGGCCGTGCGGCAAGCTTCGTATTCGCGGCCCCGAATGCGTCCACACTGCCGCTGGTTCCGGGATCGGCTGTACCTCACTTGTATTACTGTGACGGTCATGGCGGTACCGACCGCTTAGGAAACCGAGTGGAACCAACGACGCGGGTTGAAATTAGCGATCAACTTGATACGAAGACTGCGATGCTGGCCTGTCACGTCAGCCAGCGAGAATGGCTCCGAGTGCACAATGGGATCGACGAGTATCTGTCCACGATGCGATCGTACAACCAGAAGCGTGGGAACGAATGTGGTGTGGAAGTCGCCGAAGCGTTTATCCAGCACACTGGTCACGCGTATCCTGCGAACGACTTGCTTGCAGAGTTGTTTCCACTCAAAGCAGCGAGCCGAACCGAAACCGGTGAGCCACAGACCGCATTGCGATCTTAGTCAATCACGCTAGCGTCCGATGTGAATCCAACGATCCGTTTGAATTTTGCTCCCCAGCAACATCGCGACCCTAACTTTTGACAACCGCTGTTTCCAGAGAGAAAGATGACGTATGAATCCCGAGAACGAGCATTTCATCCAATTTGGTTTGGTCAACGATATGTTGGCCGTGCCCAATTTGATTCGTAGCTTTGAATCTGATCGAGTGCGTGATCTCGCTCACACGGTCTGCGACGTTGGCAATCTGATGATCACGGGTGAAGGTTCTAGCCGGTTTTTTCCTGCCAAGCACGCGATCGCGTGGGCACGGAAGCGAGGATGCTCGATCGGATTGCATGCCGAATCCGCACTGCAAGCGATGGAGTATGACTTAAGAAATTGGGTGGTGCTGGGGCTTTCCAATTCAGGACGTACCGCCGAAGTGATCGAATTGTTCTACAGCCTAAAGCTCAACGGACATTCGCGACGCTTCAGTTTGGCCACTTTTGAGAACACGCAACTCGAAACGTTTGCAACCGCAGGATACGTACTGCAATGCGGCGAAGAAAACGCTGTGGCAGCCACGAAGACGGTGATAGAACAGGGATTATTTCTGCGATCACTGATGGAGCACATCCACGGCAGCGGCAAGCTCGCAAGTCGTCAAGACGAACTTGCCGATCATGTCGAGACGGCACTTTTATCCCAGCTACCTGCTGAGTTGGTCTGCCGCGTCGCCCGCGCGAAGACAATTTACTGGGCCGGTCGCAATGACGGGGTCGCAGAAGAATTGACGCTGAAGACGAACGAGATCGTCCGCAAGTCAGCGGACTTTTTGGATGGAACCTATGCTGTGCACGGAATTGAAGAGGTGATGGGCGCAGATGATATACTGATATGGATCGAGCCGTATGCCGCCAGCGAGGCGAAATTTCGCGAGGTGCTCGAGCGAAATATTGGTATGCAGATTGTTGCCATTGCATCACGTCCGACATGCTTTCCAACGATCACGATTCCTGACGCGGGAGATCTTTCGGGGTTTGTGCAGATGGCTGCCGGATGGAACTTGTTAGTCAACGTCGGACTCAAGCTTGGAGTCGACGTCGACACTCCCCTGCGTGCGAGAAAAGTCGGAAACGCCTTCGCACCGCAGTTCGTTTGATCATTCATTGGCATTTTAAAGAAGTATCATAAATGAAGTTGTTGATGCGAGTTGAGTGCGTCAGTGCCTTTCCAAGGCGGCGAACATACGCCTTTTCCATCGCGTTCAAAGAAACCATCGCAGTAGGAGTCTCGTCATGAAGGCACTGGTAAAACGCGAAAAGCAGCCAGGACTTTGGCTCGAAGATGTTCCGATGCCAACGATTGGTATCAACGATGTGTTGATCAAGATCGATCGGACCGGGATCTGCGGCACCGATGTGCACATCTACAAGTGGGATGCTTGGGCACAAAAGACGATTCCGGTACCGATGGTCGTAGGGCACGAGTTTGTCGGCGAGATTGTCGAAACCGGCTCGAACGTGACCGACTTTTACCCCGGCGAAATTGTCAGCGGCGAAGGGCATGTGGTCTGTGGACGGTGTCGCAATTGTTTGGCAGGTCGGCGGCATCTCTGTGCTGACACAAAGGGTATCGGCGTCAATCGCCCCGGAGCGTTCGCCGAGTACATTTCGTTGCCGATGACGAACGTGTGGCACCACGATGACTCGATCGATCGTGATGTGGCATCGATCTTTGACCCGTTTGGCAATGCCGTGCATACGGCGTTGTCGTTCCCGGTACTAGGCGAAGATGTGTTGGTCACGGGCGCGGGACCGATTGGTTGCATGGCGGCAGCGGTGGCGAAACACGCAGGTGCCCGGCATGTCGTTGTTACCGATGTGAATCCGTATCGTTTGCAGTTGGCGGCTCAGATGGGAGCGACACGCACCGTCGATGTTCGTCACGAACAACTTAGCGATGTGCAAAAAGAAATTGGCATGAAGGAAGGCTTTGATGTGGGGTTGGAAATGTCTGGTAACCCGGCGGCCTTTCAAGAAATGATTGGCCAAATGAGCCACGGCGGAAAGATCGCGATGCTTGGAATTCCGTCAGGCGAAATGGCAATCGATTGGAATACGGTCGTTTTCAACATGTTGACGATCAAAGGAATCTACGGACGAGAGATGTACGAAACTTGGTACAAGATGAAAATTTTGGTTCAGAGTGGGCTCGATCTCTCGCCCGTGATCACTCATCGGTTCCCCTATCAAGAATTTGAGCAAGGATTTGACGTGATGATGTCCGGGCAATCGGGCAAAGTGATTCTGAAATGGAGCTGACGAACGAAACAACCTTTCCCTGCTAACTTTTAGACTCGTAACCTATGTCGTTCATGAGTTACGAAACCATTGATCCCCTACCCTATCTCGGAGAATCTCATGACGACCCATACAACCTCGAATAAAAACGGCAGCAATTCGGCAGCACTGTCTAGTGAGCCGAATCGCCGCACCGTACTACGCAGTGGCACCGCATTGTCAGCGGCCTTAGGCACTGCCGCTCTTGGTACTGGGGCTTTATCGCCTCGGACGCTGCACGCTGCTTCGGGATCAGACGATCCCAATCGCGTCATCCGAATTGGAATCGTTGGGGTAGGCGGACGAGGCACCGGAGCTCTCAACGACTCGCTTTCCATCAATGACAACGTTCGCTTGGTGGCCATGGCCGATTTGCAGCAAGACAATTGCGAGCGAGCTCGTACGATCCTGAGCAAGCGACATGGCGAAAAGATTGACGTCAAGGAGGATCGTATCCACGTCGGCTTGGACGCATACAAGAAAGTGCTCGACGATCCTAATGTCGACTTGGTCATTCTGGCCACGTCGCCAGGTTTCCGTCCTTACCATATCGCCGAGGCGGTCGCCGCAGGAAAGCACGTTTTTGCCGAAAAGCCTTCGTGCGTTGACCCGGCCGGTTACCGTGTTTGCGTGAAAGCGCATGACGAGGCGGTCAAGCAGGGGACGTCGATTGTGACTGGCACACAGTACCGTCGCCAAGTCAACTACGTCGAAGCAATCAAGCGAATTCACGATGGTGAGATCGGTGAGATTGTCAGCGCCACGACTCGCTACTGCTCCGGCGGCATTTGGTACAAGAATCGTAAAGAGGGCGTCAGTGATACCCAGTACCAACTGAACAACTGGATGCACTTCATCTGGTTGTCGG
>CAXBHV010000744.1:0-4435 GCA_963974855.1 uncultured Rhodopirellula sp.
CCGCCACCGCGATGGCGATGATCGCGTTTATGGGTGCGGCAATACCCACCTTAGCGGTCCCTATGCGCACGAAGTATTCAAGGCGGTTCACTGGTTAATCGATCAACAAAATCGAGTCGGATTCATGGCCGAGCGGGCCAACGATCACGAGAAAATGTATGCTCAAGGCTTGGCAACCATCGCGTTGTGTGAACTCTACGCCATGACTCGTGAATACTGGCTCAGGCAGCCCGCACAACTGGCATGCGACTTTGCCGTCGATGCGCAATCGCCTCAGGGCGGATGGCGTTACCAACCCAAATTCGATTCCGACACCTCCGTCACAGGCTGGTTTGTGATGGGGCTGAAAAGCGGCGAGGCCGCCGGATTGAATGTCGAACGCTATGTCTTTATGAATGTCGAAAAATACTTGGACACTGTTGGCGGAGGCTACGACGAAGGGTATGCGTACCAGGTAGGCGAAGAAGCCACACGCTCGATGACGGCCGAGGCCTTGTTATGTCGGCAATATCTAGGATGGCAGCGAAATCGGCCTGAGATGACACACGGACTTGGATCGTTTGTTGCCAAGGATCCAATCGACCGTCGTGACTCCGACGTTTATTACTGGTACTACGCCACGCAGACACTGCACCACTACGGCGGTCCATTGTGGGAGAAATGGAACGAGAAAATGCGAGTCGAACTGCCAGCGATGCAGGAGAAAAATGGAGCGGAACAAGGAAGTTGGTCTCCCATGAATGACGCATGGGGAACCTACGGAGGGCGTCTTTACACCACCTCTTTCTCACTCTATTCACTCGAGGTTTATTACCGGCACATGCCGCTGTACGCTGACCAAGCTCCCAAAGCGGCAGAAGAGGACGACGAGTAGCGAAAGTCACGTATGCCCGTTGGCATCCTCTCGGCAAGAGACCGAAACTCTTGGCGAGTTTCGCTACCTAACGTTACCCTACGACTACTTTCGCGTATTCGCAGCAAGCGATGCCACGGGTAATCCAGGAACCACTTTCAACGTGGGGCTCAACTCCGTAGCATCGTTAGAAAGAAGACGCTCTGGACCGACAAAGTAAGTGTGATTGTCTGCCACGATTAAGTTGAATGTCTTAACCGGCTCAGCAACCTGCTCAATCGACTGGATCCTGCTGGCGCCGGTCGCGTGATGCAACATCATCCCCACTTCGAGTTCTTTGGTTCGCAGCCACCCTTGACCGGCAACCCACCAATAGTGACCAAGTGTCGCTTGGATCTCACCGCCAGCAGTTGAAAAACGCAAGGTTTTAGCCGGAGGCCGCTGAGTAGCCTGAAGCACTGGTTTCAATGACAACTCGCCTGTTTCAACATCTTGAGACAGCACCAAATCTCCCGTGCGAATCGACTCAACAGGCTTCGGCCCGCATTCGGTTTGCACCTGAGTGCCCGCGATTAGACATTCGCAAGATTCCCGGAATGTCAAATTGGAAACATTCGCTTCTGGCCGTGTGTAAACGGTGTTCTGTCGGTCAACGGTATAGCGAACATCATAACGCTTACTGCTATCTCCGTAATCCATCGCTTCATTATATTTATCCCACCAATCCCACCAACTGCGAGCATTTCGTTGGATGTTTTCTCCCGAGACGGATTGGAGCACATTAAATACTCGGGTCTCTTGGAGCATCCTCACTTCATTTTCTAGCTGCGTCTCATTTTGCTCTTGCTCTAGCTGGCGTTCCGCATCTCGTCGCAATACTTGTTGTGCGACTGAATTTTTTGGAATGCGAAGTCTCCTAGTCCCAATGACATTCACATTATCGATTTGATCGCTCAGACCTTGGCGATCATCAACGACTCTACGTCCTCTCGACTGAATCACATTATCGACAATTGCAACTTGCTCAACATCCTGAAGCTCGCGAGATTTCACGATTCGTAGCACTTCGTCGCCATTGGGACGTGTGAAGATTTGATGCCGAAGCAAAAGATCACTCGAGAGCGACTCAAGCAAGCGCGGAACATAAAACGCCATCCGGTATTCCTTGAGACCGGCAATCGCCGCTTGCCCACGTTTTGACGCCGGATCGTTGACCGCAATTTCCGTTAAGGCGTTACAAGCTTCTCGGCTGCGCAAATTCTTGATCGCTTCGACAAACGGAATCGCCATGTCGTCGGAGAGCTGCAACGCAGCGAGCTTTAATGCATACACAGCCGAGGGATCCTCGAGCTGCCGCAATGCTTCAAGTGTTTTCAGCTTGTCCTTCGTGTCCGATCCCGAAATCGCATCTGCCCACTTCTTCATTTTCGGCAGCCAAACCTTGGCTTGCTTCGCGAGTTCCTTCGCTTGTTGTTTCGCATCACGAATTTCCTCTTTCGATAACCACTGGCCATTGACGAGTTCCTGACCCAACTTCGCTCGCGCGATTCGATCGTCAGGATTGAGCGCTATCACGCCTTGCCAATGTGCCCTCGCCTGAGGATCCAACTGATTTGCTTCCGCCCAGCGGGCCAAGCGGCGATGGGCCTCGATATCAAGCTCCCCTTCACCGCGCTTATCTACATATTTTTGCAAGGGAGGTGTCAACCGCTCGGCACTTAGTTGATCAAGTCCCACCCACTGGCCATCGACAAATACCTGCCCCGCGTGCCAGCGGGCTAAATCAGGCTTATTCGACGACTCAACGAGAATCGTCCGATCCGTCAATTCTCCCCTCGCCTCGGCTTCGAGGGCCGCATTCACCGGATCACTCGAAGATTCGAGTTCGGCTGCCCGAGCAGGACTGATGAGAAAAACGCCGCAAACCAGCAATCCAAAACGCAACGCAAATTGTTTGACGCTTGCGTAACGCATCGTTACCGTAACCATAGTTAGATGCCTCTAATTCGACAAAAGTGACATGGGGAGCCTATTGATGGCAAAACTCGACCTTTACCCAATCATAAGGGAATGCACCCGAGGCGGCAATCGATTTTCCGTTTGCTTCCGAATCGAATTAATTGTCTTACTGGTCATGTGTGCCGTTGCGTCCCCTAAAACTAGCCACGCTGAGCCGCCCGTGGAGGAAAATGCCAAACTCGCAGCAGTGAAGACGATCCACCGCGAGTTTGAACAATACCAGCAACATAAACCATTGCTTTTTCAGGAGCTAAAACGCATTCAATCCACGCTGAAAGAAACTGAACGTGATATGCAATCTGTTCGTGAGGAGGCACTGAAGAAACAAGTCAGTTTGATCCTTTTACAACGAGAAGAGACCAAAAGGTTGGAAGAACTCCAAGTTGCATTAGCGAACCTACAGGATACGCAAAACGCTCCTGAATCCGGTCCCACAATAATAGGAAACCGAGAACAACTAATGCTAATGAATCTCCAATTTACTTTAAACGACCAGGTCATAACATCCGCCTCTCTCTCTCAACTCGATGCTGCGTCTCGATTAGTCATTCAACGTCGACAGAAGGCTTTCCAAGACGGTGCAAAGTGGCAGCATGACGTTATCCTCTGGCAACAACAGGGGCCCATGTTTTTTGAACGCTATTGGCGTTTCACCGACCCCAGTCGTATCTGGACTCGCAGCGAATGCGAGTCCCTGCTCTCCACGTTCGAAACCGATGCAATCGATGACTATCCGGCCATCATCGCTCAATCGCTACTGCACGAACGGTTGGGCTATCACAACGAGGCTCTCGAAAAACTGAACAAAGTCATCCAAGCAAACACGCCGTTGCATTTCACTGCAATCGCCGCCCGCAGCACCGTCTATACATCGTTGGGTGATCCACGAAAAGCCAAGATGGACATGTTAACCGCCTACAAAGCGGAACGAGCAAACCCTTACATCCGCTACTTGCGAGCACGACAACTCGCGACCGACGAGGACTTGAGCGACGCTGAAAGCGAATTACTGGGACTACTGAATACGCCTGAGTTGGAATTGGACGCTCGACGTTTATTGGCCGTGATCTATTCTCTACGCGCCCAGAAAATTCCACGCCTCGCGTCGAAAGCCAAAGAACAAGCGATGTTGGTGAGCGAATTCAGCGACAAATCAGATTGGTTTGCTCAGTTATTGATGGCGATGGCCTCAAGCGTCTCGGACGAACCGAATTTTGCTGCACTTTATGCGGACAAATCAGTCTGGCTTGCCTCGGAAGATCAAAAACAACTTGCCGAAACAATGGCCGCCCAGATTAAATCCAATGCTCCGATGCAATGGGACTTCCAGCGTCGATAAGCAGGTAGGCAGGAATCATTGGGGAAATCCCGTTAGCCGTTTGGGCGCTAGCCTGGACCGCTAAAACTTTGATATTGACGTCGGATATTAGGGGTGAGTTTTTCTTCCGGCCTGTACCGCAGTTACCTCTCCACCGACGAAGTCGGGGGAGAGGTCGAGCACGCCCTTAAGGCGTTGCTCGGGTGAGGGGGCGACCGCGCTATCGGCGAGCAATTCCGGTGCAA
>CAXBHV010000745.1:0-4416 GCA_963974855.1 uncultured Rhodopirellula sp.
TTCGTCAGACGATGAGGAAATGGCACATTGGACGCGTTTTGCATCGGGGCTAAACCACGCGTTGGGATTGGTTGTCGCAGAAGGGCAAGTCTATGTTCAGTGCCGTGACCAATTGACGCGTCTCACCGATCTGAATCACGACGGTGAAGCCGACTTCTACGAGTGTTTCAGCAATGCGTTTGTAACGTCGCCCGCCGGACATGATTTCATCTGTGGTTTGCAGCGTGACAAACAAGGCAACTTTTACACCGCGTCCGGCAATCAAGGACTACTGCGTATTTCGCCGGACGGAAAGAATGCAGACGTGATCGCGACCGGGTTTCGCAACCCCGATGGCTTGGGAATTCTGCCTAACGGGACGGTGACGGTGCCCGTGTCTGAAGGTGGATGGACTCCCGCGTCTGCGATCCATGCGATTCCGCACGCCGCCTCACAAGCCCCCGGCGATCCGCCTCACTACGGTTATGGCGGCCCCAAAAACGGTCAGCCCCCTGAATTGCCGTTAGCGTTTTTGCCCCGCGGTCTTGATAATTCGAGTGGTGGTCAGGTCTATGTGGACAGTGACGCGTTCGGACCGTTGGCGGACCAGCTATTGCATTTTTCGTTTGGTACGGGAACTTGGTTTGCTGTGCTTCGAGACAAGGTTGATGATCAGTTGCAAGGTGCAATTGTCCCGTTAACGGGTGACTTTTTGTCGGGAGCCCATCGTGGTCGTTTTCATCCAGGGGATGGACAATTGTATGTATCCGGGATGTCGGGGTGGGGATCGTACACCCGCGATGACGGTTGTTTTCAACGCGTTCGTTACACCGGGGATGCGGCACAGGTTCCAATAGGCTTCCATGCTTATGAAAACGGAATCCGGGTCACCTTTGCACTGCCGATCGATGAAGCGATCGCAAGTGATCCAGCACAGCATTTCGCTCAGTGCTGGAATTACCGTTACAGCGGCGGCTATGGATCGCCAGAGTATTCGACTACGCATCCTGGAACGGCGGGACACGATCCGTTGCGAATTCAATCGGCTCATGTCCTCTCGGATCGGCGCTCGTTGTTTTTAGAAATCCCGGAGTTACAACCTGTCAACCAATTGCATTTGCGAATGCATGTTAACGACGACAAGGCATCTTCGTGCAATCCTGCGGGTGACGGCCAAGACATGTTCATCACCGTGCACCAGCTGGATAAGCCGTTTACCGATTACACGGGGTACCAACCGAGACAGAAGCAGATTGCGGCTCATCCGCTGTTGGTCGATTTGGCATCGATGGCAAATCGAGTCGAGAACCCATGGCACCAAAAAATTGCAGGCGCACGAGAGATCAAAATAGAAACCGGCAGCAATCTGACGTTCGCCACCCGAGAATTCAGCGTGCGAGCGAATGAAGCATTAGCCGTGACGCTGTCCAATCCGGATGTCGTCCCCCACAATTGGGTTCTCGTGCAACGCGGTGCACTGCAACACGTCGGTGAGCTTGGCAACCAGATGATCGCCAATCCAAATGCGTTCGCTCGGCAATACATCCCGGAATCGGACCAAGTGATTGCACACACCGACATCGTTTCACCCGCACAAGAACAGACGATCTATTTGCTAGCGCCCGCCGCACCCGGCCGGTATCCCTTTCTCTGCACCTTCCCGGGTCATTGGATGGTGATGAACGGCGTGATGGTGGTCGAACGTGGAAACGGTTACTAGCGTTTCATCCAACGTTAACGTTGGGGTAGTGAACGAGGCAACGAGTCCCTGAGGTGCGGTAGATCGTGGGGACTCGTAGCCTTGTCCACTACAGCAAACCCTAAAATCAAAATTGGTCGAAGCACCAGTGCTTTTTCAAAGTTAAGAATTCGGGTTGCTCGCGCGGAAGTCGTCAAGACTTTCGTTGTATTTGTCAGACGATCCGAAACTCTTACGCGAGTTCCGCTACCCTAAAAATAAGCTGTGGCAAAGCACATGCCGGCGAAATTGGCGTCATAATGATCAATGATACGCGTGGTCAAATTGAGTGTCGGTAAGAGGCAATTTGGTGGTCACTCCACAACCGCATTCTCACTGTGAATATCGAGTCGCCCTAATGAACGAACCCAATCCCGTCATCATCTTCGATACTTTGAATGCGTTTCAGCGCACCGGTGCGTTGAAAGCGGCAATCCAGCTGAAGGTATTTACTGTTCTTGGCAAAGGCCCGCTTGGTTCGCATGCGATCGCGACGGCGTGTAACACCAGCCCACGGGGAATGCGGATTCTGTGTGACTATTTGACCGTGATTGGTTTCCTCGAGAAGGCATCGGACGCCTACGCGTTGACCCCCACCGCCGCCGTCTTTCTTGATCAGGATTCGCCGCACTATATGGGCAGCGTCGCGAGCTTCGTCGCAGCCGATGCGATCATGGACACATACCGTGATGTCGCGGGGGCCGTACGTCATGGCGGCACTTTGCTGCCGGACGGTGGCAGCACAAATATCGACTTCGAACTTTGGGTTGAATTCGCGAAGTCCATGGGACCGATGATGAAACCCGCAGCCGAATTCATCGCCGAACGCGTTGCAGAAAAATTTGCAGCTGCGCCTATACGCGTCCTCGATATCGCGGCAGGACACGGACTGTTTGGAATCACGATCGCGAAACGAATGGCGGATGTCCAAATCGTTGCCCTGGATTTTGATCGCGTGCTCGCAGTCGCTAATCAAAACGCAGCGATAGCTGGCGTCAGCGATCGCTACACATTGCTGCCGGGCGACGCGATGTCGGTAGAGTTCGGTGACGGCTTCGATTGCGTTTTGCTAACCAATTTCTTGCATCACTTTGGCGCCGGAAAATGCAAGGAGTTGCTGAAGAAAGTGCGAGCCGCCCTGAAGCCTGGCGGTTTCGCAATTTCGCTCGATTTCATTCCCAACGAAGACCGCGTTTCTCCAGCAACGGCTGCGACCTTTGCACTGACGATGCTGATGAGTACCGATCAAGGCGACGCTTACACGTTTGCAGAATACGACGACATGTTCACAGCGGCGGGGTTTGTCAGCAATCAACTGATCGATATTCCCAATTCGCCCTCGCGCCTAGTAGTAAGTTCTACGGCTTGATGGCGGCACATCAGTTTGACTTGTTAGAAGTTGGCAGAGTTTGTTGCATGCCGCTCGATA
This sequence comes from uncultured Rhodopirellula sp., assembly GCA_963974855.1. Lineage (GTDB taxonomy): Bacteria > Planctomycetota > Planctomycetia > Pirellulales > Pirellulaceae > Novipirellula. The sequence continues at coordinate 3,147 of CAXBHV010000745.1, forward strand.
GGCTCCATTCATCATCACCCTAAATCCGGATACAGAAAGCCATGTCGAGCCGACGAACGTTTATCAAAACCGCTGCGATCGCGGCAGGTACAGCACCTCTAGCGACGGCGGTTTGTGCGGAAGAGCGGATAACGACCAGCTCTGGAGTTGCAGGTTACAACTATCCGTTGCCCACACTGAAAAAGGGCTGTCGGCTGTTGTTCCAGGGTGATTCGATTACTGACATGAAATGGGGACGAAACCAAAATGACCGCAATCACTACCTGGGGCACAGTTACGTCTTTTTAATTGCCGCTCGTTTGGGAGTCGAACTGCCGAGCTCGGAGTTGCAGTTTTTCAATCGAGGAAACAGCGGCAATACGGTTTCGCAGCTGCGTCAGCGATGGCAGAAGGATGCGATCGACATCGATCCGGACGTGCTCAGCATTTTGATTGGTGTCAACGATGTCGGTCGCATGATTCGCGGCCATCTGGATCAGGTGCCACTGGATGATTGGGAACGCGACTACCGAACGATTCTGGACGCTAGCCGTGTCGCAAAACCTCAGTTGAAAATCGTCCTGCTCGATCCCTTTGTGCTCCCGTCCAGCCGATTTACCGACGGTGAGTATGCCAACTGGCGAAGCGAGGTGGATAAGCTATGCAAAATCGTCGCCGTGATGGCTAATGACTACGAAGCCGTTCACATTCCAACTCAGCAAGTTTTTGACGAAGCGATTCAGACTGCAAAGCCAGAACATTGGATCTGGGACGGCGTTCACCCGCTGCCGCAGGGACATGAACTGATCGCTCGAAACTGGATTCAGCGATTCTCGCAATCGGCTTAGTCGAGATGTCGTCGCTAACGAGGTTGCCAGCATACTCCAACACGCATGTTCTAAGCCCAAAATCGTGTTTTCACGAGAAATCGCTTGCATACCTATCCCTAGACGCGTCATAACAACACATAGCGGGACGGGACGGCGACTCTTTTGGGAGCTTATCAATGCGTTGGTTAGATCGGTCAATCAGTTTGGCATTGTCATGCGTATTTGTTTGTGTGGCGTGTCTGGCGAGCAATTCTCAAGCACAAGAAAGTGAGATCGAGGCTCGGAGTGAATTCTCGGGGAAACAATTATTTGAACACTCGTGGAAACCCGCTGAAACGACGCGTCGGCAGCCAAACACGTCTCAAAGCTCGACAACTCAATCCGCCTCGCACCGGGTTCTAGTTCGCGGTGATGGACTTGGTCCGCTTCACAACGCAACTTCGTGTGCCGATTGTCACAAG
>CAXBHV010000746.1:0-4416 GCA_963974855.1 uncultured Rhodopirellula sp.
TCCGGCACTCACCAGCAGCGGTATGAACAGTCCGAAAAAACCGACATGTCAACGGTCCCTACGCCGCGACATGATTTGCTTAAGAACAAGCACTACATGTTCGGCAACCTCCAATTCTCGCGAGGCTGTCCTTTCCAATGTGAGTTCTGTGACATCATCGTTACGTTTGGTCGTAAGCCACGGATCAAACAGGCCTCCCAGATCATCAATGAGTTGGAGTGCCTTCGCAAACAGAAGATTCACATCGCGTTCATCGTGGACGACAATCTCGTCGGCAACAAACGGGCGATCAAACCGGTGCTCGAAGAAGTCGCCAAATGGCAAGAACGTCATGGCTACCCGATCGTATTCAGCACCGAAGCGTCGTTAGACATGTGTGAAGACGATGAATTGATGGAGTTGATGGCTCGCGCCAACATCCAATCCGTCTTCATCGGAATAGAGAGCCCGGACGAAGAGTCGCTCAAGGAAACGAAGAAGTTTCAAAACGTCCGCGCTCGTGGCGGCACGATTTTGGAAAAGGTCCACCAGATTCAAGACTTCGGCATCGAAGTCTGGTGCGGACTCATTGTTGGCTTCGACAATGACACGCCTGCGATTTTTGCGACACAACAAAAGTTCTTAAAAGAGTCTCGCATCGCACACGCGATGATCGGATTGCTGCATGCGATTCCCAAGACGCCGCTTTACGATCGGTTGAAAGCTGAAGGGCGATTGGATTTGGCGATCGAGCACGAGTTCGGGACGAACGTGATCCCAAAACAAATGACTCGTGAAGAACTTCGTGACGGTTATCTAGAGACCATGCGTGATGCTTACGAGCCAGAAACCTACTTTGATCGTCTTGACCAGCTTTTCATCCATGATGGTTTTAAGTTCCGAACTTTTGAGACACCCTACTTTCGCAAGCATCGTTGGTTACGGATTCGCCAAAGCACGTTCTTCCTGGTTGGCTTCCTTTACATTTTTTGGAAGTTGATGCGAGGGGTCCCCGACGCCGATTTGCGTCGCACCTATCGTGCTCGTATTTTCAATGCGATGCGGAAACGCGGGTCGTATCCACCGGTGTGCTTCTTCTATGCAATTAAGTGCGCGATGCACTACCATCACCACAAGATGACAACGGACATGATCGAGTCGCCCGACAAGTTCGTGTCGTCCTACGGCAAGGCGATGCGCACGGACAAAAGAGAGCCCTGTGCCAAACCAAACGTTGTTCCCCTTCCGGCCTCGCATGTCTTAACGCCGAAACCGGCAAAGATGATTCACTGATTGTTCGGTCTGTGAAGTGTCCGGTTTTGGAAACGCTGTGAAGCATTCTCTGGTAGCTACCTTCGCCAGAAGGTGGTGACTCGTATTTGCGCGGCGACTATCCACGCTACAGAACGTAAGTGCCGCAATTGGCTGGATCAAATTGCTTCACAGCGTTGCGGTTCAGGGCGACGGTAAGCGGGGTGCTGGAATTGGTTGGTCAAATAAGCGTACCGAAAGTCGCAGTGACTTTCGGTAAATGGGCCTATCGATTAACGATGCTCGAAACTCACTTGCGAGAAGCATGAGAATCAATGATTCTCAAACAACGGTCTGCGTGTCGGCACTCCAGGCGTTTTTGGCGAAGCCTTTGTCGAGCGGCGTTTGCGCAATGTGGTTGGTGTAGTTCGACAGGACCTTGTAGGCAGTGCCCACGATCACGTCGAACACTGTTTGCTTGGTGTAGCCAGCAGCCAGGAGCGCCTCGATATCGCTTTCATCCGGCCATCCGCGACTGAGGTTGACCTTCTCGGCATAGACTCGCAGTGCTTCGAGTTTCGGGTCTGCGATCGGAGTGCCTTCGCGAAGCGCGGTGATCACATCTTCGTCAACTTTCAGCCCCTGCATGATCGACGTGTGAGCGGCCATACAGTACGTGCAACCGTTCAAGCGGTTGTTGGTCATGGCAATGATTTGACGCTCGGTTGGACTCAGGTTTGTCTTGTTGTCAAAAATCTCGGCGACCGTTTGATACGCTTCCAGTAGCGCTGGCGATTCCGCCATCACCGCATGCAGGTTCGGCACAAAGCCGTACGCCTTCTTGCTCTTTTCGAGCAAAGGTTTGCTGTCGCCGGCGGTTTCAATCGTATGTACTGCAAAGTCGGTCATCTTTCGCTCTCCGGAAGGTTTTGACCGTGCGGTCAAAATGGGTTGAAAAAAATGGAGGAACCACGCTGCTCGCCTGGATTCTCGGCTCCACATGCCGCCGAATTCACCTCGCCTGATCTATCTACTATACGGGTCTGGAACGGTCGGTCAAGACTGTTTTTTTTGCACAGCGAAGAAATACGACTGCGGCAGCGAATGCCCCACTCCAACTGCCTCTGTCGCGGTTTATTTAATCATTGCCTATGGCGACTCAATCATCGGCCATGGCGCCTTTGACCAAAGCGACCAAGCCCAGCACAAACAAGATGGGTGGGTAGAAGAAGATCACACCTGCGGCAAGCCCACCAAAAAACCAGACCAAGGCGGCAACCATCATAAACAGCCCCCCCCATCGTACCGCTGCTGAAAAACGAGCTGCCACCGTGGTCGATGCTATTTCCGTTTCGACGTTCATTGGCAAGCTGTCGCTGGGCATCAGCAAGATGCGTGTTGCTGGTCGCGTGAGCCGGAGCTTGCGGCGCGTGGGATCCAGGATGCAATGCAGGATTCGCGTACGGATGTGGCTGAGCCTGCATCGCCATGCCAGCGGCAGATGGATAAGTCGCAGCCGGAGTCGCGGGTAGATCATCCAGCCAATCATTCTCGGCTGCCGCGGGCGGCGAAGCCGCCGACGCAGGGGCGGCATGCAAAACCGCAGTGGCTTGGGCATCCGTAAGTGGCACTTTGTTGACGTGACCGCATGGACAGCGAACCGACTTGCCACGTGCTGACAACGGAGCCGCCAGGCGTTTTCCGCACGCACAGGAGAGCGTCACTTTTTCATTGGCTGATGATGCGCCGTCCATCGTACCGGATCCGGAGCCGGTGGGTGCGTTACGGACATTGCCGCCGGGGACGCGAAACTGCTGGCCACAGGTACATTTGACTTGTTTCCCCGCCAATTCAGGCTTGGATTTCAAAATACGACGACACGCAGGACATGCAAATTGCGACATAACATTTCACCTGAGAGCGAACCGCAAACAGGCGTCCCCTGCTGCGTGGAGCAAAGGATACCCACCCGAACACGCTAGGTCAAATTTTTTATTGCATCGTGCTCCACATGCCGAAAGTGGTAAGCAACTTAGGTCGTCCAATCGAGTCCGTAGGGCAGTTGATTCAAGCATTCAGGTTGGCCCTCAGTGACGACCAACATGTCCTCCACTCTGACTCCGCCAACTTTACGACCGTATAGACCTGGCTCGATCGTAAACACCTCCCCTTCGAGCAACTCGCCTCCGCCATGATCAAGCAGGATAGGCTCGTGCACGTCGAGCCCGATGCCGTGTCCCAAGCCATGTTGGATACTTGCTTCGTCTGTGATCTTGCCGCGTGAAAGCTTGTAGCCGTGCTGCTTTAACACGTCTTCGGCCACTTGATTGACGTCGTTTGCCGAATTGCCGGCGACCAATAATTTCGCAGAAGCAACTCTGGCGAGGACAACCGCATTGTGCATTGCCGCAACGGTTTCGGACACTTGCCCGTTGACCACCGTCCGCGTGCAATCGCCGTTGTAATAGGTTGACTCGTCGCGAGGGTATAGGTCAACGATGATAGGTTGCTCGGTCAACAGCGGTCCGGTACCGCTGTGATGACAATCGGCAACCTCTGGCGCCGACGCCACAATGGCACCGTGTCCCATGCTGAAACCACGCTTCATGAATTCGAGACCTGCAAGGCGTCGAATCGACTCGCTCGTTAGCACTTCGCTGCCGTGACAGAGTTGGCTTTGTGCATTCACGCTCGCATTGGCGATTCGCTCGCACATCATCCGCATCACCTCTTCGGTGACGCCTTGGGCCTTGCGAAGGTATTCGATTTCTTGGTCCGACTTCACCCGTCGATCGAGGACGCCCAGGTCCTCGTCGTACAGCAGCTCGATCTCGGCTTGCTGAAGATGCCAAGCAAAGATGAACGGCAACGAACGATCCGCCGTCACACGCTCGACTCGTTTGGATCGCAGCACCTGAACGAGAGCTTGTGCGGTGGCCGTTTCGCGGTCTGCGTTCAGCCCCAGCGGTGGTTCGTGTTCACCGGGACAGGTCACATGATCCGCACTGCTGCGTTTGCGAACACGATCCATTTCCAGATCACGGACCAACGCAATCGTATGCCCCCCCAGGTCGATCCAAGCGGCGGGGTCCCCCAGCGGCACCTGAAGTCGTCGAAACAGTGAAGCATTTTTGTCAGCGAAACCAGCGAGGATGGAAGCATTCATCGTGAAAGTGAGGGTACAAG
>CAXBHV010000747.1:0-4405 GCA_963974855.1 uncultured Rhodopirellula sp.
ATGGCCCCGGCAGCATGCATGTGGAACTGGCCAACAGTAAATCACTGTTCTGGGATCGCCGCTACGGATACGGACTGACCAAACTAAAAGGCGAAAGCAACGAACCGCAAATCGAAACTTGTGCTCCCTGCCACAGTCGACGTGGCGTTTTGGACGGGAACTTTCACGGCGGCGACACCTACTTTGACCACTATGCGTTGGAACTAATGAGCCCAGCGACGTATCACGCCGATGGTCAGATCAAAGACGAAGTCTACGTGTTTGGCTCGTTCATCCAAAGCAAGATGTATCACAAAAACATCCGCTGCAGCGATTGCCACGATCCGCACTCGCTGGAGCTGAAATACAAAGGCAACGAAACGTGCACGTCGTGTCATCAACACGCTGCCGGTAAATATGACGTACCGTCGCATCATCACCATCTGCCGGGTACTGAGGGTGCGATGTGCGTGAATTGTCACATGCCGCACACTACGTACATGGAAGTGGACCCTCGCCGTGACCACAGCTTGCGTGTTCCACGTCCCGATCTGTCCGTAAAAATCGGAACGCCCAACGCATGTAGCAGTTGCCATATCGAAGACGTACGCAAGGAACTCGATCCAACGACAAGCGAAAAGGCGGACGAATACGCTGATTGGTTGCGATTGGCTGAAATGGGTAACGACGAACTTGCTCAGGCGATCGCCAAAGTCGACAAGTGGTGTGACGATGCGTGCGAAAAATGGTACGGCGAACAACGTGCAACGCCGCCACATTTTGGCGAAGCAATCGCGGCGTTTCGTGCCGGCGAACCAGGGGCAGTCGATGCGATGATTGGATTGGTCAAAGAGACCGACGATAAGGTTCCCGCGTACGCTCGTGCCACTGCGCTGTCCGAGCTTGGACAATCGGGCGTCCCCGAAGCCTTGCCGGTTGCCCGTGCACTACTGAAAAACGAGGCTGAACACCCGCTGGTTCGCACCGCGGCGGTGACCGTCTACATGATGGCGTCGCCTGATCGGATAGCGAAGGATTTGTTTCCGCTGCTCGAGGACGAAATGAAACCAGTCCGCGACGAAGCCACTCGTGTGATCATCGCGACTGGTGCCCTGCGCCAGTTGGATGATACAAAACGAAGTCAGGTCGAATTGGCTGCCCGCAACGTCAAAGCGACGTTGATGAACGCGTCCGATCGTGCGGGCGCCCACATGGCGTGGGCAGCACTTGCCGAACAGCTGGAACGCTATGGCGAGTCGATCGATTCCTATCAGGATGCGATCCGAGTCGAGCCGAACACGACGGGGGCGAGGTCGAATTTTGCTGAACTGTTGGATACGTTGGCCCAGTCCAACGGACCTCAAGCGGCCGAAATGGCGGCGCTCGCCAAACAGCTTCGTGCCGCCGAACTTCCGCTGATTGCCCGGGATGCCGGTTTGGTGCCGGACAACGCCCATCTGCAATACCGCTACGGATTGGCGCTATATCAAGGCGGAAATTACAGCGAGGCGTTGTCTCAGCTAGAAAAAGCAGCTGAATTGGCTCCCGAAGTCGAGATTTACGGCACGGCAGTGCGGCTGCTGAAAGAGAAGATCGCCGAGGAGAGCAAGGGCGAATAATCGTCGCCAGCAGAGCCCATTCCTAGGGCCCATCGATCAATCGTGGCTTTTAGGGGTACAATCAAGAGAGGCGTAGAACCGTTTAGCGGCTGCTATTGCCCACGCGACTATTTTTGTTATCGAAGGACAACCGTTGAACGCGACCATCACCCAACACGACAAAGACGCGATCCATACGCTGGCGTCTTACCGCACGCTTCAGCCCGAAGAGTTGCAAGCCCGCATCGAAGCGGTTCGAACCGAGCTCGGCGATTCGCTGCTGATCCTGGGACACCACTATCAACAAGACGAAGTGATCGCGCACACCGATCTTCGCGGCGATAGCTACAAGCTGAGCGAAATGGCGGCAGCCAGCCGGACGTGCCGCACCATCGTTTTCTGTGGCGTTCACTTCATGGCTGAAACTGCCGACATCTTGGCAAATCGCCCTGAAAAATTAGCCGAACGTGATGGCCAACGCGTCACGGTGCTGTTGCCCGATATGGCCGCGGGTTGCTCGATGGCCGATATGGCCGCGATCAAGCAAGTTGAAGCGGCATGGGAAGACATGTCTGAAGTGATCGACACTGATCGCGTGATCCCGGTGACGTACATCAACAGTGCCGCCAGTCTGAAAGCGTTCTGCGGCCGCCATGGCGGAATCGTTTGCACCAGCAGCAATGCCAAGGCCGTTTTGGAATGGGCGTACCAGCGCGGCGACCGTGTATTCTTTTTCCCCGACCAACACCTCGGCCGCAACACCGCACTGAGCATGGGCATCAGCGAAGAGGAGATGCCGGTTTGGGATCCGTATGCACTCGAACTGGGTGGCAATACCGAAGCGGGCTTGGAAAACAGCAAGGTGATTCTTTGGAAGGGGCACTGCAGTGTCCACCAAATGTTCCGCCCTGAACATGTCGATGGTTTCCGCAAACAACATCCTGGCATCAAGATCCTGGTTCATCCTGAGTGCCCTCGCGAAGTGAACGATATCGCGGACGTGTCCGGCAGCACAGGCAAAATCATCGACACAGTTCGCAACAGTCCAGCGGGCACCAAGTGGGCGATCGGAACTGAATTACATTTGGTCAACCGTTTGAAGGCCGAGCATCCCGAACAGGAAATCCATTTCCTCAGCCCGGTCGTTTGCATGTGTGCAACAATGTACCGCATCGATTTGCCACATCTCTGCTGGACGCTGGAAAATCTCCGTGACGGAGCGATCGTCAACAAGATCGAAGTCGACGAAGAGATTTCCAAGTGGAGTCTCGTTGCATTGGAGCGAATGCTGGCGGTCAAATAAGCTCGGGAAAATTTGACACTCTTCGGTGAACGCTACCCAAAAAGGCTCGTCCCCAGGCTCCTGTTTGGGGACGCACTGCTTTTAAGGCTCCCGCCTCGTCTTTTCACGCTCGGCAGGCGGGATTCTGGGAACCAGTGATGGCAGAACAAGTGTCGGCCTCCGGCCTTCAGATTTGTACCGCTCCGTACCGGTGCTCTACAGCACCGGCAGGAATTGTGTCGACCTCCGGTCTGAAGTCCAATTCTCGCCCGATGCGATTACGAGATTCTCCTTCTAAACCTGATATTGCTGGATGAAACGTTTGTCGATCCAACGTTTCAGTTGCCAACACCAACTCGCATAAAAGCTGTAGCCTTTGTACTGCAACATTGCCTTGCCATCGCCAGTGTTCAAGATCTTCAAAAATTCTTTTTGCGGTGAAAATCGACTGAGTGCCGTCCGATGAATGGTTGCATTTAGATTCTCCCATAACACCGGAGCTTCGCGAACCGCGAACACTCCGGCCTTCGGTGCAGGGTCGCTCAGAATCGTTCCACTATCGCCGACCGCGAAAATCGGTGCGTCGGCAGTCGTACGCAACGTTTGTTCGGTCGCCAGGAAACCACGATCGTCGGTCGGCAGGTTCAGTTTTCCAAGTAGCGGTGGCGCTGCCGCGCCTGTGACCCACAGCACCACGTCGGCCCGACGGCGGTTGCCATGCTGATCGACCACCTCGTCTTCATTCACCTCCGAAACGCGAAAGTCCGTCGTGACTCCGATCGATCGCTGAGCCAGCAATCCTCGCAACCGCAGGATACTACGCGAGTTCAGTCCGTCGGCAATCTCGTCGCTGCTTGTCACAATCTCGATCGAAACCGCCAGTTTGGGAAACAGATGTTTCATTCGTGTGTGAACACAGAAGGCGATTTCAACACCCGCGACACCGCCGCCGACCACCACAATTTTCGGAGGCCGATTGGCCGCATCTCGGCACTGCAGCACGTGCTGACTGAACCTTTCAATAAACGTTTGCATCGGTTTGACGGGGACGAGACTGGGCGATTCGTGTTGGTCCCAGCCTGCGGGCATTGAGCCGATCCCGACCGAGAGCGCATCGAATGTTAACGGGGCATGATTAGCAAAACGCAGCGTCTGAGTCTCGACATCCAGGCCGACGCATTCATCCAGGATCAATTCTGCCCCTGCCTTTTCTGCAAGCGGTCCAAGCGGGATCTGCATCTCGTCGATCGAAAACTGGTTCGCCAACGTTCCAGGCAACATCCCGGAATAGGTTGTAAAGGAAAATTTCGAGATACACACCAAGCGACAATCCGCGATCGGCGAATCGATCCAGCGACGAACGACTTCTGCGTTGGTGTGTCCGATCCCAAGCAGTGCGATGCAGTGAGGTTTCGGCATAGGTTGTCCCGGTAAAAGGTTGTTCGATCTGTGAGCCGACGGCGTTAGCCGCGGGCTTGCAGTTTTGAAAGTCGTGACGCGTGAGCGGCCGGGTTCCATGCATTACCCGGTGCCTTACGGCCCACGG
>CAXBHV010000748.1:0-4403 GCA_963974855.1 uncultured Rhodopirellula sp.
TGAACCCGAGCAAGAACAAACCAATGATGGCGGCCCCTAGAACACCCGATAGCATCCACCAAATATCCAGGGCACTCTCGGTTAGACGGACCAATGCCAATGCCATCACCGTTCCCATGGCTCCCCACGCGATCGTCGATGCGCGAAGCACGCGGACGTGTTCAATGTCGGAGGATTCGGGGCGAAGTAGTCGTTTGTAAAAGTCGCTCATCACCAAGGTTGCCGATGAGTTCAGCGAAGTGGAAACGGTGCTCATTGCCGCCGCGAAGACTGCGGCAATCAATAACCCGCGAGCCCCCATGGGCAAATTGGCGGCGATGAAATGAGGGAACACGCGGTCGCCTAAGTCTTTTTCCGTTAATCCGTCAATCGTCGCGTTTAATTGTGCCGTGTACTCGGGTGCATCCGGGGCGATCCCGGCTTGCATCATCTTCTGTTCCGCGACAATCACTCGCACTTCTTGAGTTTGCTCGGGATGGCTCTCGTAGTAGGCGAAAAGCGACGATCCGATGAACAGAAACAATGCGCTGACAGGCACATACAATAACGCTCCGAACCAAACGCTTTTGGCCGCTTCTCGATCGCTGCTGGCAGCGATGTACCGCTGAACGTAACTTTGATCGACACCAAAGTTCCTCAGATTGTCGAACAAACCATAAGCCAAAACGACCCACAACGTAGGTTGCGACACATCGAACAACGAGGTGCTGCCGAGTGAGAATTTGTCGTGGCTGTTAGCGACCTCGATCACTTCGCTGGGACCGCCAGGCATATCGAACAGCAGAATCCCCAGTGCCAACAGCGCTCCGGCAAGCAACACCACCGCTTGAATCGCATCAGCCCAGATCACCGCAACGATCCCACCGACAAACGAATAAATCGTGACGATGATTCCTGTGATGATAATCACAATGCGGATGTCCCAGCCAAATAGCACAGCCATCGGTAGTGCCATCAAGTACATCACCACCCCGATGCGGGCAATCTGAAACAGCAAGTAAAAGCAGCTGGCGTACAGCCGTGCCCATAAACCGAACCGGTTCTCCAGCAGTGAGTAGGCCGACACCTCGCCCGACCGGCGGTACAAGGGCAAGAAGAAACGAACCGCGATCGCCGCTGCAAACGGTAACGCCAGCGAGAAAGCGAACGCGTTCCAATTGTCGACAAATGCTTTGCCTGGTAGCGCCAGATAGCTGATGCTACTTAGGTACGTGGCAAAGATCGATAGACCGCACAGCCATCCCGGCAACGAGCGGCCGCCCGCAGTAAATTGGTCTGCGGTGTTATTACGTCGCCAGAAAAACAACCCCAGTGCCATGATGGCAACGAAGTATCCCAGCAGTACGAACCAGTCGACACCGGTGAAAAAGACTGCAGCGATCACAGAGCCCCTACCCCTCGCAATACTTCGGCAACACGCTCACGCTGAGGGGCAAGGAACGGGTGAAAAGGATCCGCAGGTAGGTCGCTGCAAATTCCCAGCAGTGACAATGCCGATTTCGTGGCCTTGATGTGACGTGAGGCGTACTTACCGATGTCGTAGATCTTTTGGAATTCCAAGATCAATTCACGCCGCTCAGTCACGGTCGCTTCATCGCCATCACGCAGTGCGTTGTAGCACTGTACGAACAGTTCGGGCATCACGTTTGCCCCGCCGTTGACGCCGCCATCACCACCCAATTGATGAGCTTCTTGTAACAGTGCTTCGGGACCGAGCAACACGGTCCAATCAGGACGATCGAGTTTCAATTGACAAACTTGACCAAAGTAATCCAAGTCACCGCTGCTGTCCTTCACGCCGATGATCGAAGGAATGCTCGTCAGCGTTCGAAGCGTTTCGATCTCATACCACACCTTCGTCAATCCCGGCATGTTGTACAGCATGATCGGCAGCGGGATCAGCGGTGCAATGTTCTGCACATACGACGTCAATTCGGTCTGTCCGGCTGGAAAGTAATACGGGGTGGTTAACACCGCCGCGTCGGCTCCGCAATCGGCCGCGTACTCCGCCAGATTTACCGTTTCCACAAACGCGGTGTCAGCAATCCCCACCAATACCGGAATGCGTCCCTCAACGATTCGAGTCGTTTCAGCAATCATCTCGCGGCGAAGCCGGTAACTCAAACTAGGGGCCTCGCCCGTCGTGCCGAGAATGAAGACTGCCGAAACACCCCCTTCGATCACGTGGCTCAATAACCGCTCTAAACCTGCGTTGTCCAAAGTGTCGCGAGCTGTCAGGGGCGTGACCAACGGAGGCACAATCCCCCGCAGTGAAAGTTTGGATGGTTTGGCGATGGTCGACATCTGCTGAAGTCCTGAAAAGTTGAATAGAGCGAACGAAAAGACGCCAACGACAGGTATTTTAGCCTGATCCAAGGAGTGACGGGATAGCTAAAAACAGTGGCGTCCCGCGTCGCATCGCGATAAAACCACGTCCGAAGGTGCTTGGCTTAAGTCTATAGAGTTTACTCGGTTCTCGCCTCTGTGCAAGATCTGTCGAGGTCCAAGTCGGCCGGAATTAGCAATATCGAGCGTTTTTCTTCGGAAACCAGCATCAGTAGTGCTGCAAAAATGGCTAAAACGGAACCAGCCCCGCGTTGTCGCCCAGCTTTCCAAGCTGGAAGCGTTGCGGTGAACGCTAGAGCGAGATTGGAACGTGAGAACTGTCGCTTGTGCGGTTAACCGTGACGCCCGCTAACGCAACGCTGTGAAGCATTTTTCTTATAGCGGTTGTGCTAATTTAGCGTAGCGGAAGTCGTCAAGACTTTCGTTTCCATGACGTATGCCCCCCGAAACTCTTGACGAGTTCCGCTACAGGAAATGCTACACAGCGTTGCCGCTAACGGCTTGGAAAGCCGTGCGACAATTTTGGATCGCATTGAGTCCACCTTACGAACTGCACGATAACATCGAACAACCGACTTTGTGGCGAGCCCATTCGGGACGTTTGGCGAACCATTTTTCGTGCTCAGGCTGTTCGTCGTAGGGATCACGCAATAGTTCGTAAATCTCTTCGATTAGCGATGCATCGCACTGCTCGGCTGCGTCGATCGCCAGCTGGGCCATGTAATTGCGTAATACATACTTTGGATTGACACGGTTCATTTGTTCACGTCGTTTTTGGTCCGTTTCGGAGTCTTGGTTCAATCGACTCAAATACTTGGCAAACCAATTCCGCCATGACTCAAGCACGTCTGCGGTTAATTGCTCGGCAGCGTAAAAGGCGTCGCGTACCGGGCTGAGGAATTCGCTGCCGCTGGCGACATCATCCGACTTCTTTACGTTTCCGAGCAAGCGGAAGAAAATCGTCATGTCGGTTTCCGTTAACTGCAGAACTGCATCAAGTTGGTCCAGCAGGTCTTCATCACCCTCGATCACCTTAGCAAGCCCGATCTTTTCGGCTTGCATCCGAGTGAATTCGCGATTGAAGTCGTGTTGGTACTGCTGCAGTGCGGATTCAAACGGCGACGCCTTACCGACGAGGGGATACAGCGCATTGGCTAATTGGACCAGATTCCAAAGTGCAATTTGTGGCTGGTTGCCAAATTGGTAACGACGATGCGTGCGATCGGTCGTATTGGGAGTCCAGTCGGGATCGTAGCCTTCGAGCCAACCGTAGGGGCCATAGTCAATCGTATCGCCGTGAATCGACATGTTGTCGGTATTCATCACACCATGAACGAAACCGACCCGTTGCCAATGCACCATCATCGTCAACGTGCGTTGACACACGGCTTGAAAGAAATCGCCGTAGCCCGTTTTTGTTCCTGCCTCGATTTCGGGGTAGAAATGGCGGATCGTGTAGTCCGTCAATTCACGCAGCATTGGAATGTCGTTTCGCGAGGCAAAGATTTCGAAATTGCCAAAGCGGATAAAGCTCGGGGCGACTCGGCAAACCACTGCACCGGTCTCCATCTCGGGGTTGCCGTCGTACATGATGTCTCGCAGCACTTGATCACCCGTCGTCAATAGACAGAGCGATCGAGTGGTAGGAACGCCCAAGTGATGCATCGCTTCGCTGCAGAGATGCTCGCGGACCGACGAGCGAAGCACGGCCAAGCCATCGGCGGTGCGTGAATACGGGGTCTCGCCCGCCCCTTTTAATTGCAGTGTCCAGTGTTTTTCGGCATGCTCGACTTCGGCCAAGTTGATCGCACGCCCGTCACCGAGTTGCCCCGCCCACGAACCAAATTGGTGTCCGCCGTAGCACATCGCATAAGGACGAGTGCCTTCGATCACCTTGCCACCGCTAAAAACGTCGCGAAATTCGTCGCTCGCGAGATCCGCAGACGCCAAGCCGAGCATCTCGGCAACGTCCGCAGCGATATGCAACACCTGCGGATTGCTGGGTACACGTGGCGTTACAAACGAAAACGCTGCACCGGTGACTTGGCGACGTGAAA
>CAXBHV010000749.1:0-4398 GCA_963974855.1 uncultured Rhodopirellula sp.
GTTCTTCCCGTAAGAGGATTCTCGCTCGGCGGCTGTTGATTCCCCACATCGGAGACGCGGGTGTTTAGTTTCCGACGTCGGAGACGTCGGGCGACAATACTCCGGACTTCGGAGCGATTGTAGGGTGGGTCAAGTTCGCGAGGTGACTGGTGGGGCGTCGTAAAACCGACGAACTCCACCCAACAACTGATTTTGATTCAAACCTTCAATCGCGAACGCCGACCCACCAGACTCATGGTTTTGTTTGACCCACCCTACACCAACTGTTGATCCCCCACGTCCCGAGACGTCGGGCGCCCATGTTTCCAACGTCGGAGACGTTGGAAACATGGGGTAGACTCGGTTTCGGCCTTACAGCAAATCTGCGAAGGCTTCGTCCAAAGCACTCAAGCGACCGTCATTTTCTTCGACGTCCGCTGTTTCATGGCTTTCGGCGATCAAATCCAAGTCGTCCTTCGGTTCCGAGCTAGGCATCGAGGTGTCGACCACTTTGGTAGGCGTCTCAATTTGCTCGAGCGGCTGTGGAACATCAAACGTTGTCGACTGTGAAACCGCCGATTCCGCTAGCGGTGAAAGCTGAGGAATCTGCTCAGCCGATGGCTGGCTAACCGTCTGCGGCGATTGCAACATCAGTTGGTTGATGACCTGCAAAGCGTCCAGTGCCGAAATGATATCGTCGCCATTCACGTCGTAGTACAACGGACCACGATCCGCTGCAGTGACAGGAATGCTGGACGTATTGTTTGGCGCCAGTCCGATTCGGTTGATGATCAACAGGGCGTCGAGTGTCGTTACGGAGCCACTGGCGTTGACGTCACTGAACCGTGCGGGGTTCGGATTTTGTAAGCGGAACGCAACCACGTTGAAGGAGATTGTGGCCGGTTTGCTAACGCGTCCTGCCGAATCGGTGATCGTGAACTGGAGCGAATCAGAGCCAAGATGTCCGCTGTTCGCTTTGTACGAGATCGTTCCATCGGGGTTTGCGGTCGCCGTTCCATTGGACGGCCCCGCAATGATGTTGATACTCGTTAGATCCAGTTGACCTTCGACAGCGACTGCAACCGCACCCACGTCCACAATTGTGGTGTCCTTGGATGTGGCAATAACGTCGTCAAAGTTCGGTACGATCGGCAACTTATTCGGGGTGATCGTCACCGTCGCTTGTTTGCTCTGTTGTCCGAGATTATCTGCGACCGTGTAGCGGAATTCATCGAGTCCATCGAAACTGGCGAACGGGGTATAAACGAGCGTTCCATCGTCTTCGACCGACAATGCTCCAAACTTCGGTTGCGAAGTGATGATGATGCTCGTTGGAACGATGGCGCCATCGATATCGGTATCATTATCTTGAGGTCGGAATCTCGTTTGTCCGTCTGGATTAATGACAACGGCATCAGGTTGCAAGATCGGAGCATCGTTAACGCCCGTGACGGTCACCTTGACTTCGACTGGATCGCTTTCGACTCCATCGGCATCTTTGACCGAGTAGCTGAACGTGTCGATGAGGACATCGCCCGGCTTCATGCGTTGCAATTCATCCGAAAGCGTCGGGTCATAGGTGATTTCCCCGGTTACCGAGTTGTAGGTCAACAGTGCACCACGCAGAGTGGTTGAGCTTGCTGGCAAGACAACGGTTAGCTTCTCGGATGGATTCGTGGCGAGATCAGGATCCAAGTCGTTGTCGGTCAAATCGCTACTTTCGATCAAGACAACAGCGTCTTCATCGGTATCCAATTCATCGGCAACCGCAATTGGCTTGTCGTTCACTTCAGCAATGTCTATTTGCAATGTTGCTGGCAGTGAAGCGGCGTCAAGCGAATCAAACGCAGTCACTTGAAGGATGGCAGATCCACTGGCGTCTTTCGCGGTTTTGAATTGCAACACGCCGCTGGAATCAATCGTCGGCAGTGTTTCGAATAGACCAACAGATCCTGTCGGAACCGTGACTTCGAAACGAACCGATTGGCTCGACTCGTTGGCAGGTCCTGGAGAGATATTGGTGGCCCAGACTTCAGAGTAGGTGTCACTATCTTCGTCGACTTCGACCAACGCACCCGCGGTAAAGGTCGGCACGTCATTGACTGCGGCGACGCGAATCGTAAACGTCTTGGTCACCGATTCGCTTGGATTACCATCGTCTTGCAGCGTGACTTCAAACGTGGCATCGCCGTTCGCATCGTCTGCCGTGGTGTAGGACAAGCTAGCGGTACTGCCTGTGATCGTAGCGCTCGGTGGGACCGCGAACAGCGACGGACTGCCGCTGATTTGATTAAACACGAACGACACGGTTTGAGCCGGGTTCGTTCCATCGCCTAGCAATTCGTCGATCGCATTATCGGGGCCGGCTTGAACGTCCGTTGCCCAGTTTGCAACCACCACGGGACCTTGATCTTCGACCGAGTCGACATCGTCGGCGCCGTTGAATTGCGGAGGGTCGTTGACAGCAGTAACGCTGATCGTGACTTCGTTGGTGACTGATTTGAAGTCATTCGTAGCGACGCCACCCGACCCCAATGCGACGGTGACCCCATCGTCCAAGATGGTGTACGTGAACCTATCCGTCCCAGCGAAATTGATCGTCGGTGTGTAGCGGAGCCCAATCACCTCGTTAGCAGCGTTAAGCACAGGCGTTATGGTGCCGTTGCCAACGGAGGTGGCTGGATACGGAGTCGCCACATTGATGGTTTGGCCGCCGCCGACAAGTGCCGATGTTTCGTTGGCGGGCCCTACGCGGAAAAAGTCCAGCAAACCGGGGTTGTTGGCCGCATCGCCATCAAACGGAATTACAACCGAACCATCTTCGCCAACGGAATAGATCAAATCCGGAGCGTTAGTGACCTTCACCGGAGCATCGTTGACCGGTCGCACATTGATCGTCATCGTGACCGGAACACTTTCGAACAAATCGCCGCGTGTCGCGGTGTCCGTAGGTCCGTTGTCACGCAACAAAACCGTGAACTCGAAAGAACCAAACACGTCCGGAGCCGATTGGTACGTCAATCGCCCTGTGGACGAGATCGTAGGTACCGTCGTGAAGAACGTATCCGCATTGCCAACCGGCGCGACAACAAAGTTTAGCGTCTGAGCCGACTCATCGGTTGCAGTCGTTCGAGGCCCTCCGGTGATGTTGAACGCAAAAGCGTTTTTCGTGATTAGTCCGGCATCTTCGGCGGACTCTACACTTAGTATCGACGTTTCAAATTCAGGTCGATCGTTCACGGGACTCATTCGCAAGCGGACACGATTGACCACCGTGCGTTGATCTTCAAATAGGATCCCTTGCGTCAACGAATACGTTTCGCCGGCCGTCGGATCACCATTGACGATCGAATTGTCGTTCACGGAATAGGTGAACCCATCATCGACACCAATTGCAGAGTTGTAGTTGGCCGGCGGAACATAGTTCAATCCGACCCGTTGCCCATTCTGGATTACTTCGGTCAGCGTTCCGCCACGCTGAGTCGTGCGTGGGAAGCTGGCGAGTTGCAATATTTGCAATCCTCCCGGTGCCGTTGTTCCCTCGTTAGCAGGGCCGACATTGAAAACATCCAGCAGTCCTGGAACTGCGAACCCGTTCGGTGGAGGCACTGCTCCTCGAACGAGCGGAATAAAGAACCCGGTGGATGCGATTCCGCCTGGTTGCGTGTCATCTTCACGCAATGTGTAGGTCAGAGTACCGTCATTAGCCACGGTGTAAGACAAGTCGGGGTCCGTCGTCGACGTGTCGTTTGTATCCGTTACTGAGAGATTCAATCGTGGTGCATCGTTGACGGGTTGAATGTTCAGCGTGAATGTCACGAAGTGTGACGCGGCCACGAATCCAGGTGTCGACGGGTCAAAGTCCTTGGCCTCGATCACAATCGTCGCGGTACCCACTGCATCAGGTGCTGGGAATACCGACAAGGTACCGTTGTTTGCGACCTGAGGCGGCAATCGGAACAAACCTGCCGGAATGTTCGATTGTGCCGATACAAAGTTGAATTGGACCGATTCTCGTTCTAGTTCATCCAGTGCAGTGGACGGGCCTGCTTGGATGTTTGTCGCCCAATCCGGCACAATCGTCTCGCCGTTGTCATCGCGTTCAAGCACGTTGACGACCGGCAGGAAATTGAATTCCGGAGGATCGTTTTGCTCGATCGTGGTGATCGTCGCGTTGGCGTATGCCGAACGCAGCGAACCCGTGTCCTGAGTCGCAACGGGACTCGAGCCAGGGATCGTGACCGAGCCACGGTCTTCGATCATAAATTCGAATTGATCATTCGCATTAAACGGCGAACGACGGTTGTAATCGACACTCGGCGTGTAGGTACCGCTCGTGAACTCGCCATTAACAAACGTGAATGTCAGCGTTGCGTCATTGAGAGTGGTACGAGTCACTGTGCCGTTGCCACTGACAAG
>CAXBHV010000750.1:0-4398 GCA_963974855.1 uncultured Rhodopirellula sp.
ACGAAGCATGTGTCGCGCCGACAGGCATGTCAGAGCTACCTCAAGCAGACGCTCCATGAGTTCACCGATGGTGCCCGTAAACACGATGTGTTCTTGGCTAAGGCAAGACAGAAAGATGGGTGCGACAGAAAGATTTTTTTACCGGACTGGGGTCTTTTTCATTTTTCTGTCGCATTAATTTTTCTGTCTGTTCTGATTCCGATGCGACCGGTGGCGCCGTGCTGCGACTTAGAGATTGCTGCCGCCGCTACCGCGACTGGTGTGCCGTTGAGCGATTGGCGCCAACGAAGTTCGCGTCACGCGGGTTCTGGATCAGCTAAAACAGAGTATTCGGCTGCTGCCTCTGGATTCGGCGAGCGACTGGCTCGGGTGACTGCTCGTCGACCGTTTCTACAAAACTTTTTCTGGGCTGTCCAGATTTTTGTCCAATCCAGCGATCCAACGCGTATTTTCCCACTATGACGGAAAAAATCATTTCAACGGAGTCGGGCGAGCAGTTTACTCGCCTGCTGCTGCAAAATCAGAAGCGGATCTGGGGATTGATCCTATCGCTGGTCCCGTGCGGGTCTGATGCGGATGATGTCCTGCAGGAAACCTGCGCGGTGATGTGGCGGAAGTATTCCGAATTCGAGCCGGGGACGGATTTCGCTGCCTGGGGACTGAGGATCGCTCGCTTTCAGGTGATGAGCTATTACAGCCGCCGCAAAACGGAACGTGCCCGTCTGAGTGATGATGTGATTGAAGCCGTCGCTATCCAATTTGCGTCGCCACACCAGGAAAAACGAGTGACCGACCGATCCGCTGCACTCAAAGTCTGCCTGACAAAACTGAAGTCAGTGCAATTCGATACGTTGCATCGCCGTTATGACGAAGGCCAATCGGTCGAAGAGATCGCCGAAGATATGAACGTCTCCATTCATGCAATCTACAAGCGGCTTGATCGGACCTATCAACAACTTCACAGTTGTATCTCCAATACGCTTTCTCAGCAGGAGCGTCTTGCATGACATCGCAATCGAATCCCAATTTGCCACCCGCTGAACTTGAGCGATTAATCGAACTGGCCAGTGCCTACCGTGAAGATCGCATCAGCGACGCGGACGTTGCTGAACTCGACATGATGTTGTCAGAGTCGCCGGCAGCGTTGGAGGCATTCGTCGATATCAACATGCTGGTTGCCGATCTATCGCAAACCCCAAACGTCGGGCCTGCAAGCAGTGGCTACCACACGCGTCAGCACAAAGACGTTGCGGATCATTCTTCGATTCGTTTGGGCAGACTGGTCGCGTTAGCGGCAAGTCTGCTGCTGGCGGTCGGGCTATGGGGATGGTGGTCCAATCGTAGCGAACCCTCCTTCGCGAGGCTCGAATCGGTATCGAATTGTCTATGGAGAGAGTCCCCGTTACAAACTCGCGACGATGGGCGGGTCGGTGTGGGGCATTTCCGGCTTGCCGAAGGCATCGCCACAATTCGTTTTGACAACGGCGCCCGAATCGACCTCGAAGGTTCATCGCACCTCGAGGTGCTCGCGCACGATCACTGCCAATTGCACAGCGGCAAATTGGTCGTCACCGTCGAAAACAACTTCAAGGGATTCACTGTCGATACTCCGAACGGCCAGTTCATCGACCAAGGAACGAGTTTCGGTGTTACTGTGGACGACGACGGTGCATCGGTGGTGGAAGTGTTTGACGGTTTTGTCGATGTCAAACATCGCACCTCGGGTGAACAACGTCGACTTGCCGAAGATGCCAGCGTGCGATTGTTGGCAAAAGAGATCGTTGAGGAAACGGAATATGATCCTCCAGCGAATACGGAAGAATCAGCCGACGTTCAAATAGCAACGACATCGGGCGGAGGTGCGGACTGTTCGTTCCGGCGTGACCACCAGCATCGCATCGCTAAAAGCCCGCTGCTGGTTGCGAGAACATACAAGTCCAAACAGAACCGATTCGACCGACGGATCTGTCTGCGATTTGACCTGACCGAATTACCGACTGCGGACATCAAAACCGCGAGGCTGCAACTGACTGCGGCGCCATCGGGCAAGGGCTTCGCTTCAAAATCAATCGATACCGTGATTGCCGTCT
Organism: uncultured Rhodopirellula sp.; assembly: GCA_963974855.1. Taxonomy (GTDB): domain Bacteria; phylum Planctomycetota; class Planctomycetia; order Pirellulales; family Pirellulaceae; genus Novipirellula. Next base: position 2,091 of record CAXBHV010000750.1, read on the forward strand.
ACGGCATCGTGAACGACACGCTGGACAATTGGTCCCCGGACGACGTTACGTGGGAGGAGTTGCCGGGCATCGTCGACGATCCTTCGCAGTCGGCTAACATCCGCTTGCTGGGGCGATTCACGATTCCCAGAGGACAGCAGACGGGCAACTTTCGTGTGGAAGGAAACGAATTGACCGAATGGGTAAGAAACGATTCGAACCAATTGCTGTCGATTGTCTTGGTCGCTGAGACGGAATCCAAAAAGGGAATGTTGGTGAACGCGTTTGCAAGCTCGTACCACGAGTCCCTTCGGCCACCGACGTTACATCTTTCGTTCGAACAGTGAACGTAATTGAGTAACACCCAAACCACCTTTGCGAGAATTTTTGATGCTACGAATCAGTGCGATTTGTCTATCCGCCGTTGTCCTCGGCACTTTTGCTGCCCCCGCCTCGGCTGAGCAGACTCATTCCACGGTCGTCTTTGAAGACGAATTCGATCGCGAGGTGTCTGGTGACGAGGCGAAACTTGGCAACGAATGGAAATTAAACACCAAGGAAATGCACCAGTTCGTGCTCAAGGACGGGGCTTTGCATGTTACTCGCAACACGGACGCCAAACATTCCGCCAACTTGCTTCACCAAGCAGAATTTCGAAACGGAACGTTGGAAATGCGTTTCAAGCTGGTAAACCAGGATGATTCGTTCCGGGTTCAATTTCGAGACTCGGCGTTCACGAAAATTAAACAGGGGATGCTCTTTAACGTTCTAATAGGGGACGGCAAGTTGGAGTTGCAGGACGCGGTGATTGCTTACGAAATCAAACAGCAATTAAAATCGGTGAAGGCCGCGCAACCATCACCGGAGCAACAGCAAGTTTTGGATAAGGCGAAGGTGAGTGCTCCATTGCAGCTGAGCGCCGGCCCACGGCATGACTTGCGAGTCGATATTCAAGGCAACAAGCTGACTGTGTCCATCGATGGCAAAGAGGCGGCGTCACTATCCTCGGCAGCAATCGGACACGCCACCAAAGATAACTTTCGCGTGGAAGTGAACCCGGCACTCGTGATCGACAACATTAAGGTTTCAAAGAAAGGCACTTGAGCCGACAGTGCTAGCAGGCTGTTGATTTAATCGTAATGCAAATCGCAGCGGTGAGCCGTGGGCCGTAAGGCACCGGGCAATGCGTGCACCCCGGCCGCTTACGCGCGAGCGGCTCACTAAATCAACAGTCGAACTAGCTGCGGACGTTCACTTCAACAAACAACATCAAATATCGTGTCGCAGGGCCCGCGGCTATCGCCGTCGGCTCACATCATTCCAGAACATAATAATGAAGCCATCAACTACTTCCATCCTAGCCCTGACTGTACTCGTCCTGTGTAACAACATTGCGAGTGGGCAAACGCGACAGTCCTCTTCCAAAGCGGTCATGCCTCAACAACATCTCGCTGTCTTCAAGAACTACTGCTACGACTGCCATGATGCCGGATCGCAAGAGGGCAAGCTCAATCTGGAAGAGCTTTCTTTTGAAATTAGCAAGGATATCGCAACGGCAGAGCATTGGGACAACATCTTGGCGGCTTTGAATTCCAAAGAGATGCCACCGGAGGACGAAGAGCAAATCCCTGACGATGAGAAGGCGGCATTCCTGCGAGACCTTGCACAGCAGATGGTGCTCGCTCGCAACATTCTGGGCGACAGCGGTGGCGAGATCACGATGCGTCGGCTGAACCGGCGGGAGTATCAAAACACCCTGGAGACGTTGCTCGGTTTCCGCGCGGATGTTTCGACGCTGCCTGACGATGATGAGTCGGGAGGGTTTGACACCTCGGGTGGATCACTCTTCTTTTCCAGTGATCAGTTTGAGCAATACCGTGCTACCGCGACCGCCGCATTGGAATACGTGCTGACCCCCAAGCCGAGACCGGAGCCCAAGACCGTTCGCCTTGAAGGGGAAACCATTTCCGAGGCCTACAAGGTAAAGGCTGCGGAAAAGAAGGATGTCTTCGACCGGGCCAAGGCATATCTTGCCCAGAATTCGAAGCCTCCTGCGGAATTTGGGTTCACGACCCCGGAACAGGCAAAGAACGCCCATGAAAATCACGAATATGCCATGGCCGTCTATCACAACTATTTCCTTGACCGTCCTGAGAGCGAAACCGGCACCATCCTTCTGCCAGGCCGCCACAACGGACCGGTTAAACGCATGCCGCGAGTCAATGCGGAGGCGTTTTATCCTGGCGGGACCTACAAGTTGCGGATCAAGGCTGCTAGCTAGTGTCTGTCATCAAACAGAATGATCCCGTGTTTTACGGGGTTATTTAGA
>CAXBHV010000751.1:0-4396 GCA_963974855.1 uncultured Rhodopirellula sp.
AAGTGTCGGCGGGCTGATCCCCCCAATTCGCCACTACACCGGCGACACTCGTTTGGAAGAAGCCGCGTTCGCATTGCAAAACAACGAAGTTTCTCCTGTGCTGCAACTTGGTGATCAATGGATTTTCCTCCAAGCCGTGCGTCGATTACCAGCCACCACGCCAAGTCCGCAAGCGATGCCCAGCATCCGCGAACAGATCACCGATCGCATTCGAGATGAAAAGATGCGAGGTGCCGCGACAGATCTTTTCGCTCAACTGCAGGCCGATGCTCAGGTAGTGACCGTATTGGGCGACGCCGAGAAAACTCAGCAATATCCTGGCGTTGCTGCGATTATCAACGGACAACAAGTGAGCTTGGCTGCGGTTGCCGCCGAGTGTGCGAAACGTCACGGAAGCGAAGTTCTCGAAGGTGAAATCAATCGTAAATTGCTTTCGCAAGCCCTGAAAAAAGCCAACAAAGAGGTCAAGGACGCGGATCTTCAGCAAGAGATCCAGCGAGCTGCTGCGAGCTTTGGCTTTGTGACAGCCAATGGCGAACCCGACGTCAACGCTTGGATGAAATCGGTAACATCCGATGGAACCACGACGCAAGATTTGTACATCCGCGACGCGGTGTGGCCGAGCGTGGCACTTAAAAAACTAGTCGAGGACTCGGTTGCTCTGAACGAGCAAGACATCCAACAAGGATTCGAATCGTCCTACGGACCGCGTGTCGAAGTGTTAGCAATCGTATTGTCGGATCAACGCAGTGCTCAAAAAGTTTGGGAAATGGCTCGCGACAACCCGAACGACGCCTTTTTCGGCAAACTGGCTGAACAATACAGCGTCGAACCGGTTTCGGCGAGCAACATGGGCAAAGTACCCCCGATTCGCAAACACAGTGGTCAACCAGCAATCGAGCGAGAAGCGTATGCAATGAAACCTGGCGACCTGAGTGGGATCGTCGTCACAGGCGACAAATACATCATCATGCGATGCCAGGGATACACTGACCCTGTGGTCAAGCAAATCGAAGATGTTCGCTCGGAACTTGTCCGCGATCTGTCGGAGAAAAAGATGAATATGGCGATGAATGTTCGCTTCGATGAACTCAAGTCGGCGGCAGAAATCGACAACTTCTTTGCCGTGGCGAAACAGTTACCCAAAATGGCTACCGCTCCTCAACCCACGAAAAAATAGCTCTACTTTTCCTACACATGATTTGTAGGAAACGAGCAGAATTAGGAAGCCCAGCATTAATGCTGGGCTTTTTTTACGGCTAGATGGGAACCTCGAGCCGCTGAAAAAGCCAATGCAATCCGCTTTTGGTCTGAGTTTTAGGGTTTGTGGGACTCATTTCTTGCTGCAACGAACCGATAACCCCTGGGCGATTGCCGGTGTCTGGTCGACAATACCTCCAAACCGGCAACGGCGGAAAGATTCGCCTGCGACCACGGTTTCGAATTTCCGATTTGACAAATACCTTTTGGCTTGAATGACATGAGTCAACCTTTTGACGCTGATACGCCCAACATCGATGCTCCTGCGATTGCACCGCTGACGACCGATCCTGTTCCGGAGCCGTTTGAGGTGAAATTTGCCTCTCGCGTCGACCGGCTGCCCCCTTACATGTTTGGGCGGATTAACAATTCGCTGTATCAAAAACGGCGAGCGGGTGACGATGTCATCGATCTCGGCATGGGCAATCCCTCTGATCCACCTGATCAGACCGTGATCCAAAAACTGATCGACGCCGCGTCGGATCCTGGGAACCATGGCTACAGCAAGTCCAATGGGATCGCGAATCTGCGAAAAGAAGTCGCGAGCAAGTACAACCGGCAATATGGTGTGCGGCTCGACCCCGACTCTGAAATCATCGCCTGCTTAGGCAGCAAAGAGGGTTTCTCGCACATGTGCTTGGCGTTGATGGGACCGGGCGATACCGCCATGATCCCCTCGCCTTATTTCCCCGTTCATATGTACGGGGTCATTTTGGCTAGCGGTAACGTCGTCGCGTTGGACGTCGCCGATCCAGATCGATTTTTGCGTAATGTCGCGTACACCTGCGAACATATGGCTCCCAAGCCAAAGGTTTTGATTGTCAATTACCCGCACAATCCTTCGTCCGCGGTGATTGAGCCTGATTTCTTTGTCGAAGTCGTGCGGCTAGCCAAAAAATACAAGTTCATGGTCATTCATGACTTCGCCTATGCGGATGTCGCGTTTGACGGCTATCAACCGCCGAGTTTCTTGAGTGCTCCAGGTGCCAAGGACGTGGGCGTCGAGTTCACCACCATGAGCAAGGGCTACAACATGGCGGGGTGGCGAGTCGGGTTCTGTGCCGGAAATTCCGAGATGATTCGCGGTTTGGGGACGATCAAGGGTTATTACGACTACGGAATGTTCCAAGCCATTCAAATTGCGGCAATCGTAGCGCTGCGAGAAACCGAGGCGAGCGTCGAGAAACAGTCGATGATCTATCAAGGTCGCCGCGATGCTTTGGTCAGCGGACTTCGGCGACTTGGGTGGAACCTGACTCCACCCAAAGCAGGTATGTTCGTATGGGCCGAGGTCCCCGAACCTTGGAAGAGCAAGATGAGCACGATGGACTTTGCCATGAAATTGCTCGAAGAGGGCAACGTCGCGGTCAGTCCGGGCAGCGGATTTGGAAATGCGGGCGAAGGCTATCTGCGAATGTCGCTGGTCGAAAATGAACAGCGACTTCGTCAAGCGGTACGCCAGATCGCCAAATGTCTATCGACTTCCGGGGCGCCTGCTCCGAGTGCGAGCACATAAGCCCGCAGTCTCATTGATTCACGATTTCATGGTCGTGTGAGCGCATCGATTCGCTCGCACCCAGCATCGATGGGGTATCCTGGATTGGTTGTTTACTCACCAATCCAGGAACCTCACTATGCTGCTTCGATTTGTTGCCTTGTTGGCAACCACTCTCTTTTCATTCGCTGCCACCTCGGCGTTTAGTGCCGACGCCTCGATCAATCATCGCGTCTTGATTCAAGGAAATGGCAAACTAGCCATCGTGGAACCCGATGGTTCGATTAGCTGGGAAATGCCCTGGGGTGGCATCCACGATCTGCACGTCTTGCCCAACGGCAACTATTTGACGCTGAAAGACCGGGACAAAGTCGTCGAGATCAATCCTGACACGAAAAAGGTCGTTTGGCAGTACGACGCGGGCAACAGCAACGGTAATCAAGGAAAACGCATCGAGGTTCACGCTGCCGAAATGATCGGCCCCGATCAAATCATGGTGGCGGAATCAGGCGCCGCGCGCATAATCGAAATCGACCGCGAAGGGAATCTACTCAAAAAAATTCCGCTGGTCGTCGATCACCCCAACGCTCATACCGACACGCGACTCGTACGCCGGCTCACGAACGGAAATTACCTGGTGGCTCACGAAGCTGATGGAACCGCACGGGAATATGATCGCGAAACCGGCAAAGTTATTTGGGAATATACAGTCCCGATGTTTGGCAAGCAGGCTAAAGGAGGCCATGGCCCCGAGGCATTCGGCAATCGCTTGTTTGCAGCGATCCGCCGCCCCAACGGCAACACCTTGATTGCTACAGGAAACGGGCACAGCGTGATCGAGGTGACGCCAGACAAGGAGATCATTTGGCAGATTCATCAAGATGATCTCCCTTCGATTCGCCTCGCTTGGGTCACCACGCTCGAGCTGCTCGGAAACGGCAACATCGTGCTCGGCAATTGCCATGCAGGACCGAACCAACCTCAGATTGTCGAGGTCGCTCCCAAAACCAAGCAAGTCGTTTGGACATTCCAGCGGCATGACGACTTCGGCAACGATGTCTCAAACACTTTGCTGTTGGACCAAACGTCAACAACGACCCGGTAATGCAAATCTCGGTGATCCCAATCACTGTCTAGTGATCCCGTCAAACCAAAATGTCCAACAGGCGGGGGAAAAACAGCAACGCTAAGAAATGCCAGTTTTAGCGGTAATACCGCAGTCAAACGACAGTTTGATGATGACATCATGAAGAAGACGAAAAGAAATATACGGAAAACGGTAAAAGGCTATTGCCATCATCAGCAAAGCCCTATATCTTCCCGCCTCACTTGAAACGTGACACGCAGCAACGCGAGTCACACGGGCCAAAAAGCCTTCGGGCCGGCCACTTTGTTTCAAGTGAAAATCGAAAGAAGTCTTAAATAACTTTTTTTGAAAACTGCGGTTGACTGGCCGCTTCGAGACTCTAAGATACCGAGCCTTGAACGAAAGCAAACCTTGCACGGCAAACACTTTAAGTGCTTCCTGCAAAGCGAACTTTCACTCAGTTAGTTTTGTGAAAACAAAATGAAAACTGACTCTTGTGAGTCTAGCGTCAAGACGCTAAGCTTCGCCGGAGTTAAGCCCGCCAGTCGGGCACA
>CAXBHV010000752.1:0-4394 GCA_963974855.1 uncultured Rhodopirellula sp.
GGCGGCCAATTGCTTGGGAACCGCACTTTCGATTTTGCTTAGCTGTTCGTCGCTGAGTGGTTTGAAGTGCTGCGTCTTCTTTTCTTGCCAAGCGTCGGGTTTGTCCTCCGCAAAACAGGCACTCGAACAAAGACAAGTCAATAGAGTCAGCAGGAGCAGACGGTTCACGGTGAGATTCCCAAAAAAGGAGGGTGGGCAGTGGGGCAAGTAGGTTACTAGTTTAATCGCCGACGACCGCAAGATGCTAGAGTCGCAAGATTGTTCTGCTCAAATGCTTACTCTCGTTACTCGCCGCCTGCGATTGCATTACAATCAACCCTGCATCCTCGCCTCCGAACGCCCTGGCAGGGGAAGCGACTGGCAAAATACCGCAATTTCTGGAAATCCCACCCTCGTCGAGTTCATGATGACTGCATTTTTAGCACGTGCGTTTGCGTTTTTTATCGCGTTTACCACCATCGTGACGGCTGCTCACGCAGAAACGGACTCCCAACGACTGGGTGACAATCTGCAGCCGCTGCTTTCCTGTCTGTCAGGACGTGCCGAATCGTTTTCGGTTGTGGTGGACATTGATGTGCTCGTCGATGGCAAAGTCCAACATGTTGACGGGCGAGTGGTTCGTTTCGATGACCAGTCGTTTGACATGGACCTGATCCATAGTGACTACAGCGTGCGGATTCGCCGGCGGCCCGGTGCGACCGCGTTTGCGCTGCCTCACCATAAAACCGTCTTCCTCGGTTCGGGCGATGTTGACGTATCGGACCAACTGTCACCGCTGGGGATCACGGACCGCATGGTCGGAAGCGGATCGATGCTGACGATGGTCGTGCCGATGCTTCAGCAAACCGATTCTGCGGCGGTCGGCCACATGTTGACGGGGCTATTGAAAATGGATTTCAACGCGGATCGGCAACAATGGACACTTCGCGACAACACGTCTTTGCAATTCCACAACGATGGCAAGCAGATTGAGATCAATGTCGGCGATCAGCATCGTGCGGCGTTGACGATCCAAGACAGCTTGCCCGAGATGGCAAAGGTGGACGATTGGTCAGATTTCAAGATTGTGGAGCTCAAACGTCAGGAACTCGAACGCAGCATCGCTCGCGGGACTCGGCGGGCACTGGAGATCCTGTCGCCGTCGCGGTTGCTGACGTCGCCACAGCAAAGAGCCCGCAAAATCCCCGCTGGAGAGCTTCGCTGGATCGAAGGCCAGCGTGTTGTTTTGCTGAAAGGAACACCCGAGCAAATCGGTGACGCCCATGGCCGCTTGCTCGCCGAAGAGTCGCAGCGGTGTATTGATTCGGTGCTGTACACCTTTGGAACTGTGAACACCATTCGCACGGGGCGATGGTTTCGTCACGACCTGGACGGGGCATACGCTCGACTTTCGCCGCACATTCCTGAGGATCACAAACGTGAAACACTGGCGTTTGCCAAGGCGATTAACATCGATCCAGCAACAGCACACGCGATCAATGTCTTTCCCGAACTGTTTCACTGTTCCGGCTTCGCCGTCTCGGGCGCCGCGACCAAGGGTGGCAAACTTTACCACGGCCGCGTCTTGGACTACATGACCACGATTGGGCTGCAGGACGCCGCGACCACTTTTATTGTGGCGGTTGATGGCAAGCGTGCGTTTGCGAACATTGGCTATGCCGGATTCATCGGCAGCGTCAGCGGGATGAACGACCAAGCGATTTCACTCGGCGAAATGGGCGGTCATGGCGAAGGCCAATGGGACGGCGTTCCGATGGCAACTTTAATGCGGCGGGCGCTCGAAGAGTGCTCGACGCTAGACGAAGTGATGACGCTTTGGCACGACAGCCCGCGGACGTGTGAGTACTACTACGTGTTCGCCGACGGGAAGAGCAAGCGAGCGGTAGGTGTCGCAGCGGATTCCGATTCGATCGAATTCATCATGCCGGGTCAAAGTGACCAGCGACTCGGTGAAGGAATTCCCGAGGTGCTGGCGTTGTCTTCGGGTTCGCGACTGGAAGCACTGCGAGAACGCATCGAGCAGCGATACGGCGAGATCGACGTCGAGGTAGCTCAATGGCTAATGAGTCGCCCCGTGGCGATGAAGTCGAACCTACACAACGTGCTGTTCATCCCCGAAGACGGCGTTTTTTACGTCGCCAACGCCACTCACCAGGACCCCGCCGCCAACCGCCCCTACGTCAAAATGGACCTAAACGCATTACTGCGCAGCATGACGCCCTAAATCCCCCATGCCACGGCATTCAGGGAAAGTGGTTCCAGTTTTTCGCTTCCACGGGCCGAAACACCCCTGCCCGCCGAAACTCTTCGCGAGTTTCGCTACATTTTAGGTGCGGAAGCGAAAAACATGCGAGTTTTGGGGTTCGCGAAACTTTCAGCACGGGGATCTAAAAACGCTGTCCCTACTACTCTATGGATTGTGTATAATCGGGGGGCGGCGGATTTTGGCTTGCCCCTGCCGTTCCTACCTTTACATCAAGCTGAGAATTGTCGTTGATCGCTCCGCGATCAAAACACGGTGACGCCTGAAAACGTTTCGATCGCGGAGCGATCAACGACAATGCCCACCTCTAACGGTTCCTACCTGTGTATCGTATTCCAATTGCCCTTTTTGCTGGCTGGCTCGTTTGTGGAATCGCTGTCGGCCAACAGCTTTCTCGCGAACAACACGATCTGTTCGAGATCCATGTACGTCCTACCCTGATGCGGCACTGTATCTCGTGTCATGGAGAAACCAAACAAGAAGGCGGGCTGCGATTGACTTCGCTCGAGCATTTGCTCGAAGGTGGCGAATCGGGACCGGCCATCGTTGTCGGTAAGCCAAACGAAAGCTTGCTGGTCGAGGCACTGCGGTACGAGTCATTCGAAATGCCGCCCGAGGAACCGCTCGAGAACGAATTGATCGAAGGACTGGTGAACTGGATTGCTGCGGGGGCCCCCTGGCCGACCGATGTGGTGCTGAAACCGCTGCCCAAAATCACTGACGAGGACCGTGCTTGGTGGTGCTACCAACCGATCACCGATCCCAAACCGCCCGCGACCGAACGTGACCAGTGGTGTCGTGGCGATCTAGATCGCTTTATTTTGGCGCGACTCGAAAACGAAAACCTTGATCCGTCCTTCGAGGCCGATCCGCAGACATTGGTTCGCCGCATCCATTTTGCGATCACGGGATTGCCGCCCGACGCAGCAGCAATCCAAGCAGCCGGCTCGCCCGATTTCGACTACGAGGCGATGGTCGATCAATTATTGCAAAGCGATGCGTACGGCGAGAACCAAGCACGGTTTTGGTTGGACCTTGTTCGCTATGCCGATTCGGATGGCTATCGTGCCGATCATGCACGGCCTGATGCACATCACTACCGCGACTATGTGATTCGATCATTTAACGAAGACAAACCGTACGACCGATTCGTCCGCGAGCAATTGGCCGGCGACGAAATTGATCCCGGTAATCGTGACGCTCACGTTGCGACGATGTACATGAGACACTGGATCTATGAACACAACCAACGGGATGTCGAGACGCAGTGGCACGAAATATTGCACGACATCACTGAAACCACGAGTGACGTTTTCCTGGCTCAGGGATTGAAATGTGCTCGCTGCCACGACCACAAATTTGATCCGCTGTTGCAAAAAGACTTCTTCCGCATGAAGGGATTCTTTGCCGCGTTTCAGCCGGCCGAGGACCATCCGGTGGCTGACGCCGAAACACGCCGCATCTATCAAGAGCAGTACGCGAAATGGGAAGCGGCCACGGCCGAGATTCGCGCACGGTTGCGGGAAATCGAGTATCCCGTGGCGATCCAACATGCGACGCGTGAGAAAGCAGACAAATTCATCCCCGAAATCCAGGAGATGATCCACAAGCTGCCCCACGAACGTACGCCGTACGAACACCAGATCGCTTCGCTGGCCGAGCGGCAATTCGACTTGCTGTACGACAAGTTGTCCCAGTGGTTGAGCGAGGAACAAGAAGCCGAACGACAACAACTACACAAAAAGCTTTCTGAGTTTGACTCGATCAAACCAGCACCCCTGCCCACGATCGACTTTGTTAGCAGCGATGTCGGCCCGGTCGCGCCGGTGACTTATATCACCGACGACAAAGACAAAACGCCGATCGCTCCGGGCTTTATCACCTTGTTGGACGAATCCGACGCCGAGATCACGCCGCCGCCTGCATCGCTTCGCTCGACGGGTCGCCGCACGGCGCTGGCCGATTGGATCGCCAGTCCTGAGAACCCACTCACCGCTCGCGTGATCGTCAATCGCATTTGGCAACAACACTTTGGTGTGGGACTGGTGGAAACGTCCAGCGACTTTGGACAACTGGGCGTCCCGCCGACGCACCCGCTGCTGTTGGACTGGCTCGCCTCGCGGTTCATCGA
>CAXBHV010000753.1:0-4393 GCA_963974855.1 uncultured Rhodopirellula sp.
CCCAATGGCTGGCGATGGAATGGTGGCATGAAAGGCCGCAAAGGGAGTATCGACGAGGGTGGCGTGCGAGTTCCGATGTTGATGCGATGGCCAGACCATATCGTTAAAGGCGAAACGATTAAGCCAATTGCCGGAGCAGTTGATTTGCTGCCGACGTTAACCGAACTCGCCTCGATTTCTTACTCGACACAGAAACCGCTTGATGGTCGATCGCTTGTTCCGCTGCTGCGAGGCAACGACACCCAGTGGAGCGACCGGATGTTGATCTCTTACCAACCGCCACGGGGCGGCAAAGGGAAAACGCCAGAACCGCGAGTAAGCGTTCGCAATCAACAATTCCGCATGGACGCCTCAGGCAAACTTTATGACATCACTGCAGATCCTGGTCAGGACACCGATGTCTCGAACCAGCACCCCGACTTGGTGCGTGAAATGAAACGGACTGCGGACCAGTATGTCCAGCAGCTTGGCGATCTCGTCAAACCGGACGAGCGTCCTTTTCCCGTCGGCGAAGCCCCGACTACGTTGCTGCCGGCACGTGACGGGGTGGAACATGGCAGCGTCCAACGAAGTGCGAGAGCGCCCAACTGTTCGTACTTTACCCACTGGGTGGGCGATCCCGAGGACGCGATCACGTGGGATATCGAGGTTTCTGAAATGGCAACGTTCGACGTCGAGGTCTTTTACGCATGTGCCGCTGATGACGTCGGAGCCGAGTTCCAACTCGATTTTGGCGACGCAAAACTGACAGGAAAAGTCACTCAGGCTCACGATCCGCCGGCGTATGGAGCCGAATCCGATCGGACTCCTGATCGCGGATCGGAATCGTACGTCAAAGATTTCAAACCGATGAACGTTGGCAAGATCACGTTGGCGAAAGGTCGTGGGCTGTTGAAACTTTCGGCGATCAAAGTCCCGGGCGACGAAGTGATGGAAGTGCGACTGCTGCGGCTGAGCAAGCAAAAGTAATTTTGCAAGATCGCAACTCAAGTGACATGTGAGCCGTGGGCCGTAAGGCACCGGGTAATGCGTGGGACCCGGCCGCTCACGCGTCACGGCTCACTAAATCAACAAGCCGTTGGCGAGTTTCGCTAGGAAAAGGCAATTCTGCAATGACAGGCTGGAAGCCTATCCCACATTCCGAAACTCTTGGCGAGTTTCGCTACGAGATGACGCCGCTACCATCGTCAACGCTCTGAAAATGGATACGATGGGCAAAATGTTTTTCGCCGCTGTCGCTTACTCGTAACCATTGCCCTGATCCATGACCGACGTCATACCACTGCATCGATTGGCGTTTGCGTTATTGCCGGTCGTGCTCGTCCTCGCCCTGATGATTCGCTGGTCGCTGGGGTTTCGAGCGGCCATGATCGGCGTGATCCGCATGGTCTTGCAACTGGCGTTGGTCGGTTATCTGCTGGGTTACATTTTCAGCACCGACACGTCGCTCGTGGTGATTGGGGTGTTTACAGCGATGCTGATTGCGGCCAGCTGGATCTCGCTTCGATCCATTCCACGCGACCGCGCTAGGAACTTTCAGTTCGCTTTTTTGGCGATCTTGCTCGGCGCGGGATCGACGTTTCTGGTAATGACGCAAATTGTGCTTGGGTTGGATCCATGGTTTGCCCCGCGTGTTTTTATTCCGCTGGCGGGAATGACGCTTTCCAGTAGTATGAATTCCGTCAGCTTGGCGGCGGAACGCTATTATGCCGAATCACAGCGAGGATCTTCGGATTTGGAAGCTCGCGAAGTTGCCTTGAAAGCGGCATTCATTCCGATCACCAACTCGCTGTATGCGGTCGGCATTGTTTCGATTCCCGGAATGATGACGGGCCAGGTATTGGCTGGGGTCTCGCCCCTGATTGCCGCACGCTATCAAATTATGGTGATGTGCATGATCTTTGGTTCCGCCGGGCTTTCCGCAGCATTTTTCCTGTGGCTGATCGGTCGCTCCGAAAATCATCCTAAACTAAGCGAAGAAAACTCAGTCGTCTGAGCGTTTGCCTTTTCACCTGCCCATTCCTCTTTCCTTCATATTTCCAGGAAACCCCATGCGTGCGTTCTCTCTTTCCAGAATCGTGCTGATCTCGGCCGTCTGTATGACGACCGCCGCTGTCGGCGAAGATTGGCCTCAGTGGCGAGGCACGCAGCGTGACGCGGTGCTCCGGGAAACGGGGCTGATCAAAGAATTACCCACTGGGAAACTGCAACGCGAATGGTCGGTCCCGATCGGTGCCGGTTACAGCGGCCCGACGATCGCCGAAGGACGCGTTTACGTGACCGACCATGGTGCCGGTGACGAAGAAAAGGAAGTCGAACGCGTCTTGTGCTTCGATGCCAAATCAGGCAAACAGCTGTGGAAGCACACCTACGATGTCAATTACACGATCAGCTATCGCGCTGGACCGCGGGCCAGTGTGACAGTCGATGATGGTAAGGCCTATTCGGTCGGCGCGATGGGCAACTTCTTTTGCTTTGACGCCGCCACGGGCGAGATTCTTTGGAAACGTGATCTGGCGACCGACTACAACGCTCGTATGCCGATCTGGGGCATCACCACCGCGCCGATTATTTATCACGACACCGTGATCCAAATTGCCGCCGGCGAAAAAGACGCCTGTGTCGTTGCAATGGATCGCACCACGGGCAAGGAAGTTTGGCATGCGCTGGATGAACGCGCCGGCTACAGTTCGCCGATCTTAATCAAACAAGGCGACCAGGATGTCCTGGTATGCTGGACCGGCGAGTCCGTGAGCGGATTAAACCCCGCAAATGGCAAAGTGTTTTGGAGTATCGCGATGCTGCCGCGAAACATGCCGATCGGAGTCCCGACGCCGGTGGTCCAAGACGACAAGCTGTTTGTTTCGTCGTTTTACGACGGCTCGATGCTGATTCGTTTGGATCAGGATAAACCCGCAGCCGAAAAACTTTGGCATCGAGTTGGCATTGACGAAAAGAATACCGACGCGCTTCACTGCATGATCAGCAACCCGTTCATTAAAGGCGACTACATCTACGGGGTCGACAGCTATGGTGAGATGCGATGCTTGGACATGGCCAGCGGCGACCGTGTTTGGGAAGACCAGAACGCGGTCGACCGTGCTCGCTGGGCCACGATCCACACGATCCGCCACGGCGAATCCGAAATCATGCTGAACGAGCAAGGAGAATTGATCTTTGCAACGGTCGCTCCCGATGGCTACCACGAGCACTCGCGAACGAACCTGATTTCGCCGACACGCGAGCAACTCAATCGACGTGACGGCGTTGTCTGGTCCGCGCCCGCCATCGCCAACGGGTTCATCTATGCACGCAACGACAAGGAACTCGTCTGTGCATCGCTACTGCCGGATCGTCGTTGATCGCTCTCGCGATCAAAAGATTGTCGTTGACCGCTCCGCGGTCATTACGTTGCCGTGAAACAACACGTTGCGATAAAAGGTAATCGCCGAAACGCTATGACCGCGGAGCGATCAACGACAATGCGCGGGAGCGATCAGCGACTATTGCTAGTCCATACGCACGCCAACGGTCAACAAAATGTTGGCGTAGCGTTGCTGGTCGGCGGTTTGGATCGTTAGCACGTGATCATTCGTAGACACGGCATCGTAGAAAGCCCATTTGTCGACGGGTTGGATTTCCAGATCGAGCCCCTCGTTTTTGATCGTTTTGCGGTAATCTTCCCATACGGGTGGGTCACCATCCAGCGCGTACGGTCCGCTCGTTTCGGTCTGCATCGTCTGAATCGCCTCGACGGGGATCGCTGACAACAGGGCCTCGAGTACTTGGTCACAGGTGGGCACACCCGGCATTAAATTCAGGCTGACCAGTTCCGCTCGAGGGCCTCGCTTGCTGGCAGCCGGATAATTACCATCCGCGATCAAAATCGAGCTGTGGTGTCCCGCAGCGGCAATAATCGCAGTGATTTGCGGATGGATGAGTTTGTGTCGAAGCATAGATCTACACGCTCTAAACGAGGTTCAAGACGGGGGTAGGGATGAAATCAACTTATTTCGCTACGATACCTGGTAGCGAGTGATGACAATTATGCCAGAAACCAGATTCGTTGTAACGGAGCCAATGTGTTAGAGCGCCGATTAAAGCTAGGCCGATTCCTCGGCATTGGGGTCTACGTGCATTGGACGTTTGGGTTGCTGATGGCCTACGTTGCCTACGAAACCCAGTCGCAGGGTTTAGTGGGCATTGCGTTTGGAATGGCACAGCTATTTGCCGTCTTTTTCTGCGTGACACTCCATGAATACGGGCACGCTTTGGCGGCTCGCAAATTCGGAATTCCCACGATCGATATCACATTGCTGCCGATTGGCGGGGTGGCTCGATTACAGCGGATGCCCCGCATCGCTTGGCAAGAATTAGTGGTGGCAGTGGCGGG
>CAXBHV010000754.1:0-4384 GCA_963974855.1 uncultured Rhodopirellula sp.
AGAATTGAAATCGATGCCGTTTACTGCCGTCTGGGACTATTACTGCCAAACCACCGGCGTTCCCGTAGGTGCCGAGTGGCTCGAGAAAGTGCGTGAGTATGAATCAAGTACACTTTCGTCACGAACAAACCAAACAGCTTCGGCCTAAGGCGAGCGTCAGCTGATTTCCAATCGCCAATTGCAATGGCCGCAGAGACATTCGCAGTTCGCCGTAGACGAGCGAATCTGTCTGCACTGTTTCGGAGACAGCAACTTTGATGCTGCCGGTTCTGCAAAATTGCATGCGTAAATCAAACAACCAAAGCTAAGTAGTCTAAGGAAACGATTGTATGAACGATGCTTCGGCCCAAATCGTTGAAGAACACGCCGCTGAAGAACATACTGGTGGCGAGTACGAACGCCAACGCGTGCCTGACAAAGCGTTATTGGGCGCTGGGAAATTCTGGGGCATGTACGCTGGCGAACACGCAGCCGGCACCGAGTTTATGATCGGCCCGCTATTTTTGGCCGCCGGAGCTAGTCTCGCCGATCTGATCCTCGGTTTGCTGCTAGGAAATATCTTGGCGGTACTGACATGGCGTTACCTGGTTACTCCGATTGCGGTTGCCAAGCGATTTACGCTTTATTACCAACTCGAACGGATCGCGGGCGGTTCACTCGTCAAGCTTTACAATGTCGTCAACGGAGTGTTGTTCTGCTTCTTAGCCGGCGCGATGGTGACGGTTTCGGCCAGTGCGGTCGGTGTGCCATTTGATATTCACTATGCCGTTCCGGAGCAAACGTTTGGCTTCGGTGCTCCCTCGTTCACGGCGCTCGTGGTCATCGTAGGAATCGTGATGGCGGTGATCGCTGCGGCGGGGTACCAAACGGTGGCAAGGGTCGCAAACATCGCCGCCCCCTGGATGATTTGCATTTTTGCTGCGTGCGGAATCGTTTCACTAATCCAAATGGGAGCGACCAGCAGCGAAGCTCTCTCCGAAGGAAAATATTGGAGCGATGCGGTTGCGTTTGTCCAAGCAAAGAGCGGTGCAAAGCCGTTTACGTTCTCACAGATCGTGATTTTTGCATGGCTTTGCAACGGAGCGATGCATTTTGGGATGGCCGACCTGTCGATCTTCCGCTTTGCACGAAAACCCTCGTCGGGTTGGGCTCCTGCGGTCGGGATGTTCCTTGGTCATTACATGGCCTGGATTGCTGCGGCACTTTTGCTGGCGGCACAGATCAAACTCTCGCAAAACGACTCGGCTAACCCAGGCATGTTGGCTTGGGGAGCCCTCGGTTGGACCGGGATTATCTGTGTCGTGATCGCGGGTTGGACAACCGCAAACCCCACGATCTATCGCGCTGGCTTGGCGTTCCAAGGCATCTTCCCAAAAAGCTCTCGCACCGTGATGACCTTGGTGGCGGGAGCGGTCGCAACGATGGCCGGGGCGTTTCCAAACTTGTCCGCTCAGCTACTCGGATTCGTCGGTACGTACGGCACGGTCTTGGGCCCAATGGGGGCGATCATTTTCGTCGACTTTTACCTGATGAAGCGATTCGGATTGCAAGATGAATATGCAGCGCGTCGCAGCCAATCGGTCAACATGGCCGTGCTGATCGCCTGGCTATTGCCGGTTTTTGTCGGGCTCTACTTGATCTTCGCTCAGGACTTGTTTGCCGCCTACGCCGTCATCCCATGCTGGATCATCAGCGGAATTCTGTACCTCGCCCTCAGCAAAATGCTTCAGTCGCCAGCGAGTGAAGTTTCCGCCAATTAATCGCTGCCCTTTCATCAACGAGAAAAACAATGAATCCAATCGTATTCAAAGTGGCTTCGCTGCTAGCACTGGCGGCTACCATCGTTCCGAGTGTTCTCTGCTTCGCTGGTCTGATTGATCTAAGTGTTGTCAAAACATGTGCATTGATAGGAACCCTTGTTTGGTTCGCTGCGACACCGTTTTGGATGAGCCGCGATATTGATTCCGAAGAACTGCACCCAGGCAGCGAACCTAGCGTCGAGATTTAGTCATCCACATTGAGCCAGTGACCACTGTTGCAATACGGTGATGTCTCGGGCTTTCCCCCCTTATTTACACCGCAGCTCGCTTCCGGCCCCCGCAGGCTGTCGAGTCGACGGGCGTGTTGCTGCGATCGTGCTTACACCCATTTCACCCAACCCAATCTGACAATATGCAAATCGAGCCCAACGTCTTCCGACGCCTTTCTTTGTTTTCACTCGTGGCGACTCTTCTCGTCGCTGGCGGAAGCCTGGCTGCTGCCGAGCCAGGGTTGAGTGTCTCCGATTCATCTCTACGCTGCGAATACCGAGTCAATCCACTCGGGATCGACACACTTCGCCCGCGTTTGAACTGGATTGTCACATCGGATCAGCGAGGGGAATCGCAAACGGCTTATCAAATCCGGGTGGCCACATCGGAAAAGTTGATTGCGACCGACCTGCCTGATCTTTGGGATTCGGGGAAAGTCACGTCGTCTGAAACGCTACACATTCAATACGATGGAAAACCGCTTTCGTCACGACAAAAGTGTTATTGGAAAGTCCGCACTTGGGATCGC
The DNA here is from genome assembly GCA_963974855.1 of uncultured Rhodopirellula sp. Classification (GTDB taxonomy): domain Bacteria; phylum Planctomycetota; class Planctomycetia; order Pirellulales; family Pirellulaceae; genus Novipirellula. Next base: position 2,560 of record CAXBHV010000754.1, read on the forward strand.
AATGGCATCGCTTCGGATTGGAGCGAGACCGCATTCTGGACAATGGGATTGCTCGAAGAATCCGATTGGGATGCCGAGTACATCACGTACAAAGACTCGTCAGCAATTTCTAAAGACACCAGCAAGCTATATTTGCCGGCGGCTCGTCAGTATCGCAAGGCGTTTTCCTCTGAAAAGGAAGTGGTGCGTGCGACCGTGTATTCGACCGCACTGGGTATCTACGAACTTGAGATCAACGGCTCGCGAGTGGGTGACGCATATTTTGCCCCAGGATGGACGGATTATCGTCAACGTGCCTATTACAACACCTACGACGTGACCGATTTGGTCAAACGTGGCGAGAACGTGATCGGTGCTCGCGTCGCAGACGGTTGGTACAGCGGATATGTGGGGTTTGGGTTGTTGACGGGCATGGGGACCGAACGTCAGGGAAGGTGGAACTACGGCAAAACCCCGTCGTTGATGACGCAGATGGAAGTCGAATATTTCGACGGCACGCGAGCTACGATCAGCACTGACGCGACTTGGACGGTGACCGCGGACGGGCCAATTCAAGAGGCGGATCTGTTGATGGGTGAATCTTATGACGCCCGCAAAGAGATGCCGGGCTGGTCGTCACCCGGTTTTGATGATGCGAACTGGGACAACGCAGCTCTGGCACGCGACATGGAGAAGGTCGTCGCAGATTTTTACGAGGCTCATAATCCCAAAAACGTCGGTGGCGGCCCACGCATTCAAGGCACTCCGCGTGACCTGGGCTTCAAACGTCCCCGACTCGAATCGTTTCCTGGCGTTCCCGTCCGTATCACTGAAGAACTTCCAGCGAAAAAAATCACCAAGCGAGAAGCGGACACCTACGTTTTTGACCTTGGACAAAACTTTGCGGGTGTGATTCGCTTGAAAATCAAAGGCCCCGCCGGACATCGTGTTCAGATTCGCTATGCCGAGATGTTGCATCCCGATGGTCGCATGATGACTGAGAATTTACGTAAAGCACGTGCAACGGATTACTACGTCTGCAAAGGCGACCCGAATGGCGAAATTTACCAACCACGATTCACATTCCACGGTTTCCAGTTTGTCGAAGTCGCAAACTTTCCCGGAGAAGCCGACTTAAATACGGTGACCGGTTTGGCGATGCATAGCGACACGCCAATGACAAGCACGTTTGAGTGCAGCGACCCAATGGTTAACCAATTGTTCAAGAATGTGGTTTGGACTCAACGAGCAAATTTTCTCGATCTGCCGACGGATTGTCCTCAACGCGACGAGCGGATGGGGTGGACCGGAGACGCACAAGCTTACGTTGGAACGGCAGCCTATAACGCCGATATTGGTGCGTTTTATACCAAATGGCTTCGTGAGTTGATGGAATCGCAACGCGAAAGTGGTGCATTTCCCGGTTACGCTCCGTTCCCATTTCAACACGGTTGGGATTTTGGATCTGCCTGGGCCGATGCCGGTGTCATTTGCCCCTGGACGATTTGGCAAGTTTACGGCGACACACGCGTGATCGAGGATTGTTGGGAACCGATGACTCGGTTCATGCAGTGGCGAGAACAGACGAGCAACAACGATTTAGGCATCGTCCATGGCAACGCTTGGGGCGACTGGTTGGCGCAAGGTGCTAGTACCCCCTTGGATTACGTCGATACCGTCTACTTTGCAATCTCGGCGCGGATGATGTCCGAAATGGCCGAAGCGATCGGTCACGACAAGGAAGCCAAAGCGTACCGCGACCAATTGCAGCGGACGAAGAAAGCTTTCCAGGCGAAATACCTTCGTGACGACGGCAGCATCAATGTCAACACGCAGACGGCGCAAG
>CAXBHV010000755.1:0-4380 GCA_963974855.1 uncultured Rhodopirellula sp.
TATTGCCCGCGGACCGTGTTCATTGCGAAGTCGCTACCGCTCATCCGGCGAACACTGTGCAGCACCTTGACTTTTTCGTCACGTACCAGTGCCGAGTCATATCGCGCCGGCGGCTCCATCGCGGTAATCATCATCAATTGCAAGATGTGATTTTGAAACATGTCTCGCAGAATCCCCGACGTGTCGTAGTATCCCGCACGACGTCCAATCACCACTTCCTCGGCAACCGTAATTTGGATGTTGTCAACATAGTTGCGATTCCAAATCGGCTCGAAGATGCTGTTCGCAAATCGCAGAGCAAAGATGTTTTGAACGGTTTCTTTGCCCAAGTAATGATCGATGCGATAGATTTGGTCTTCGCGAAAAACGGTATGAATCGATCGGTTCAGTTTTTGAGCGGTTTCCAAATCCGTGCCAAACGGCTTTTCGATGATCACACGGCGGAACCCGTCACTGTCTTCGGCCAACCCCGCTGCACCGAGTTGTTTGATTGCTTCCTCGTACAACTGAGGCATCGTCGACAGATAATAAACGCGGCCCGTGTGGGCTTCTGTTTCGATCGACTTTAGAAATTCACCGAGCTTTTTGAAATCGTTGGACTCTTTGATATCGCCGGCTTGATAGAACACATTCTCGCTGAACCGATTCCATGTTTCGGCATCAAACGATTTTCCCGCGAACTGTTCCGTGGTTTCGCGAAGCGTCGAACGCCACTCTTCATGCTCGAAGTGACTGCGAGAAACGCCGACGATCCGAGATCCCTCGGGTAGCCGGTCCTTCTTAAACATCAGGTAGAGCGCCGGAATCAGTTTTCGGCTGGTCAAGTCGCCTGAAGCGCCAAATATAACGATCGTGTGAGCCATACTTCGTTTTCCCCTGCTGTTTCCGTTCTTGCGGTGCTCAAAGGTACATGCGTCAAGCTACGAAAAGTTGACGCGGGTAAGCACAGCTTAAGGCACGAAGTGAGCTTCAGGAAGATCAGGGGGCAAGTACCGCCTCAGGACGATCATCACCGGTGCTGAATACCGACGCCGAATGCGAAAGGCGTGGCTGAGAGAAGAGCTCTCCGAAAAGAAAGCAGGGTTGGCCCCAATGTGAGCTCGATCACCGACGAGCAAACGGGCGTGTTGCGCCGAGGACCGTCGGAACATTTACTGACGTAGCGGAACTCGTCAAGAGTTTCGAACGGTGCCGTGTTTCACGAAACTCTTGACGAGTTCCGCTACCAATAACGACCGTGACTTAATGTTCCCACGGTTCTTACCGTCGCAAACGTTACGCTGCACGTCGCTGCAGCGTTTCGGCTGGCTGGGTCGTTGGGGTTTTGATCGTTGCGGGGGCGATACGAAGCGTCTGCTGGATCGGCAGATCGTTATCCGCGATGACTTGGCAACCGAGTCGGTGGTCCAAATTCAGCAAGATCGGAGCACGCAGATTGGTGGTCATTTTGCCTTCGCGTCCCGAAACGGTCGTCATCACGTAGATTTCCGAACCGCTTCGCAGGTGCAAACTGCCAAGTTCACGGCGGCTGATGTGCACCCGGTATTCGGGGAAAAACGCTCGCGGGCTGACCAACGGAATGGCTCGATCGCCTCGTGAAGCACTTTGCAGCCAGGCCACTGACGCACTTTCCGGATCGGGAAGCAGCGCCCATTGGCGAAGCGTTTCCATGCCGATCAATCCCTGAGGGAAAAGAAACAACTCATCCGCGTTGATCTGCAACGTGCCAAAGCGATTTGTGTCGATTCTCATCTCGATTCTTTCCCAATTTCAGAGGGGGTCCTAGTGGCAGAGAGGCCGGTGTAAGACCTGCCAATCTCTTTATCGGCGCAACCCTCGTCAAAATGAAACAATTCGTCAAAATCGTTACAAGTAGTTCAACACCGTGATTTGTGAAGTTTGTCCGATGACTCGCATGGATGCTTCTAATGAGAGTTGTCGTTGACTCAATTCGCTGATGACGGTCGCCAAATCCGCGTCCACTTCGTTAGAGAGTTGGCCGGTTAGTTGGATGACGCTCGTTTCGGACGCCGATTTCATGTCTTGCAAATTTCGCGTCAAGACGCCGATTTTGCCTCGTGTTCGACTGGCTCGGTCCAAATCCTCGTCGACTCGGACCTGCAAACGTGCGATTTCGGCGACATCGCCGTCGCGAATGGCCGTTTCGAGTCGCAGCAAGGTATCCAGTGCCCCGCCCGCGTCGCGTGGCATATAGTCTTCGCCAGCAATTTGATTCACACTGCCGACGGTTTTTCCGATCGCTTCGACTTCGCCTTCGGGGATCAGCCCGAGTCGCGTGCCGGCGTTACTAAGCTGAGGCTGACGAATCATCATCGGATTCGCTCCCGGCGGAGCTTGCAATTCAATCCCGTTTCCAATCGAGTTCAATCCGACCAGCACTCGAGAGTTGTCTTGGTTGTTGGGATGGTTGCGAATCAGATTAATGACGTCGTCAATCGTCTTCGCATTCTCGAGATTCAAGCTCAGCTGGACACCATCGGGACGTGTGATCACCAAATCCTCGCTTTGGGTGTTGAGCACCACACCGCGGCCTCGACCGAGTTCTTCGAGAGTGGTGTTTTCGGTCGCCGAGCGAATTCCTAGCGAGCGAGCGACATTGCTGCCATTCTCACCTATCGAGTAGTCCACGCCGCTTCGCAACGCGCGTAATTGGATGCTGCCATCCGTTTGATTCAATTCGGCGTGCACATCGGCCCCGCTGCGGTTGATCGCGATCAACACGTCGCCCATCTTTTTGGCACCTGACAGATCAATGGAAAAGCTTTTGCTACCCTGCTTGATCGTGATACCGCCGCTCAAATCGACTCCGGCTCCGAACGCCAAATCCTCAATTTTCGTTTCGGTTGTCAAACGAGGCGTCAATCGATCTCCGATAATCGGCGGTGCCTTGAGCCCACCCGGGTTGGAGATCGAAAGATCGCTTGCCAACGTACTGCCTGTGGCATCATCGATCGCCAGCGTACCTGGCAAATCGTCCGCATATTTAAGCGTGATCGAATCGTTGCCGAGGGTTATCCCGAGCGGACGCCCGCCTAATTCCACTTGGGAAAGAACGTCAACCACGTCGCCAATCGTCGAGGCGTTGCTGAGATCGACCTCCACACTGTTGTCGCCATCGGACAATCGAATCACGCCTGTTCCAACACCTTCGCCGCCTCGCATATCGACCAAACGGGTGTTGTGGTCCAACGCCGCGCCCAATGGTTCGCCCTTCAGAAACACGCCATACGTGCCGAGTGATTCGGACGCAGTGGCATTCAGGGCCACCAATTCTCCGGACCCCAACATGGTTTTGCCGACCGCATCGCGGCCTGAGTACACGATGTCGTTTTCGGAGTAATTGTAAGCGTTTCCACCGTTCAAAATCCCGCCCAGCAGTTGCTGGTCGCGAAACATCGTGTTGCCAGCCGTGAACACATTGTTGATCGTTTCCCGGATCGTAAGTGCTAGGGCTTCGCGTTCATCTGGAGAGTTTACGGTTTCGACGCCCTGAACCGCAGTTGCCCGAGCGGTGATCAACGCGTTGTCGATTTGCGATAATGCGGAATCGGCTGTGTCGTAATAGCCAATCGTAGAGTTCGCGTTACGAACCATTTGGTTGCCGCGGTCAATGCTGCGGTTCAATCCGAGTGCCCGGTTGGCAGCCGCCGGATCATCCGAGATTTTCAGAACACTGCGGCCCGTCGCCAATTGGTCATACTGACGTTGCAGCGCCAACTGATCCGAGTTTAGCTGGAACATCAGCCGCTGGTTCATCAGCGGCGTACTCGTTCGATTTGCCGAGACGGGAAGACTTGCCATGATGTGCTAAATTGCGGCGTCGATCACTCGACGTTCCAGCGTAAAATGAAACCGGTAACTTCACTCGTTATCGTCCTTATTCGGAACGCGATCCAAATTGCCGCCAGTCAATCCGTTGCGATCCGTGTAATCCGATTAATCGTTACCGTCACAAAGCTAGTTAAATGTTAAAATCTCGCTAAACCACCCAGTGTGATGCTCGCGTTTTTTCGCTACTTCCTTCGCGTTTAAGAAAAAATGATTCTGATTGGCACCATGAACCTGACGCGGACGCGGGACCGAGGCAATTTTTACTGCCCGACGTGCCGTACGCCGCAGCCATTTCGTTTGCGAGCAAGGCGACCGTTTTTGACGCTCTATTTCGTTCCAACGGTGCCGATTGGTGCTGCGGAAGAATTTGTTCAGTGTGATAGTTGTCGCAGCACGTGGGATATCAGTGTGTTGAGCATGGACCGCGAAACTCACGAAGCCACGATCGAAACCCAGTTCCGGGACGAAGCAATTCGCGCCGCAGTGCTGGTGGTTCTCGCGGACGGCCAAATCTCAGAGAGGGAGATT
>CAXBHV010000756.1:0-4366 GCA_963974855.1 uncultured Rhodopirellula sp.
CGTGGGCCGTAAGGCACCGGGTAACGCGTGGGACCCGGCCGCTGACGCGTCGCGGGTCACAAAATCGACAAGTCGTTAACAGCTTCCGCAACGCAAAAAAGGCCCAAACGCAAAAGGGCCAGACTTCTACGGTGTTGATACACCTCAGAGGCCTGGCCCTTCGATTTCAGCTATGAAATACGTCGGTGAGAGAATTCGACGGTATTATGGGAACGCGACGATGACGCCGGTCACGGCGGCGGCCTCGGCTACCACGGCACGCCGTTCGTACGGTGGACGCTGCAAGTAAGCAGGTGCACAGGAACCACTGCGGTAGTACCCGAGTGTGTAGTCACAATCGCAGGGGTGATCGATTGTGGCGAGGTAGGGCAGCATCGGTACCGTCGTGAAAAACCGCATTCCCGCGATCATCGGGGTCAAGTGCGGGCAGCGTTCATGACCGTGCCGTTCCAGCATACGATCTTCGAAGTACAGCGGATGTGAAAACGTATTCGGTGCATCCCAAGCCTTGGTTGTCCAGCTCCAGGACGCATCACGCTCGATACCTTGTTCAGGTAACGCCATAATCGGCGATCCCTCATCCGAGCGGAAACCTGCGGGGACACGCCCATTGCCGATATTTTCGATCGAAGTACTTGCGGCGGCAATCGCAGGCAACTCAAGCCGTCCGCCGACCACTTCGGGGGTGCGATACGAGATATCGCCGTCCATCAAGCTGTTGCGGCCTGCCGAGCTTTTTGCATTAGTGTCATTTGGCCGTTGTGCAATTCGGTTGGAATGATCGATTGGATCGACATTCAACGAGTAGCTTTCGACGCGTTTAATTTTAGCGGGTGTTTTGACAACGGTGGCAGGCGTTTGTCGTGCAGTGTCGATCTCGCTGGACACCACGATGCCGTCAGATTTCTGAGCAATGCGAGTTTGCTCACCAAAATATGAAGGCAACGCACCAAGTTGAACTGCTGCGTGTTCTTGAATTTCGTGAGCATCGCTCTTTTGGGCGACGTTCTGCTTTGCATCCAAAATGCCGCTGCCGAATATCTCGTCGGTCCAGGCCACAAAGTCATCGCTATCTGTTTGCTCAAAGACTGGAAAACCATCGAGTTCAGCGACTTGGACTGAATCGGGATGATCGGCCAAGGCGGTGGAACAAGTCAATATCACGCCCGACATTAGACTTTTAATAAAGAATTTCCGCTTTGTGTTTCTTGACTGCATCGGCTAGCTCCCTCGGCTGAATCGTGGACGGGCCAGTCCGTTGTGGCCTCGTTCTGAATCCTCCGCGGAAAAGCAGGAGGTCCAGTTGTATGGATTCGACCGCTAGACGCTAAAACAACAGTCGCACCACTCGCGCCCGGCATAACCGGTACGATGCGAATGAGTGGAACCTGGGGCTGCGTTGCAGCTAAGAATTGGGGTTAGCGGTAGGGGAAGTCGTCAAGACTTTCGTCGTATTTGCCCGCCGACCCGAAACTCTTTCGCGAGTTCCGCTACCCAAAAAGTAAGCTGTGGCGCTGCATTAGGGCAAAAAAGATCGGTTGATGGCAACCGCTAATCTTTTTTCGCGTCCTTGTCAGCCGCCTTCTTGGACGCTTCGACAAAGTCAAGTGAGGCACTGTTCATGCAATAACGCTTGCCGGTCGGTTCTGGGCCGTCATCAAAAACGTGCCCGAGATGGGCGCCACAACGCGAGCAGTGCACCTCGACTCGCGTGTAGATCAATCGCCAATCGTTCCGAAATCCTACGACCTTCTCGGATTTGGGTTGGTAAAAACTAGGCCAACCGGTTCCCGATTTGAACTTGGTTTCGCTGTCGAACAACTCTTGTTCACAGACGATACAGCGGTAGGTGCCCTCTTTTTTGTTGTCCCAATACTTGTTGCGGAAGGCGGGCTCAGTCGCCTCGTTCTGAGTTACATCATATTGCATACGGTTCAGTGTGCGACGCAATTCCGATTTGCTCTTGGGGGTATAGACCGGCTCGGCTTCAACGCTGGAACTAGTTTTGGCGTCTTTGTCTGCCGAATTTTTCGTCTCATCTGCACGAAGCGTGGCGAACATTGATCCGCAGAGAAACAGGGATCCGCAGAAAAATGGGGCGAGAAATGGCAGAAGGGTCAGGCGGGGTATCATTGGCGGGACTCCGGGAAATTCGTGATGACAGCACCTATTATCATCAACCACCCGGGGCAATGGCAAGCTTTGTTTCGGCAGATCGCCGGTCGGGACGGATCATCAGCAGCACAGGTCCAGCCCCCCTCGAAAGACGACGACCCAATTAAACAGGACCATTTTCCCGTGAAATAGCAGACTCAGTGCGGCGGTGCCGCGACGGTTTGCCTCATTCCGAATCCCCCTCGGTTTTGGGGAAATGAACCGTCCATTACGATTCGAACTTAATCGATCGCGTGGCGAGATTGATTCGACACTTGCGATGACGAAGGTTTGTTCTGGCCTTTCTAGCGAGGGACCAACGTCACTCCCTCGCCTCGCCACAGCACGCGGAGGTCGTCGTCACTCCAAGTTTCGCGGCCGATGGAGGGATCGCCAACATCGAGTAAACGATCGTCTTTGCGACCAAAAAGAACGATCGAGTGGCGGAAGCCAGGATCCCAGCCATATCGATTGACGTAGATCGGATCCGCTCCATATCGAGGCAAGCCGACCACCAACGCAGCAGGCCAAGGGCCTTTCGTCAACAGACTTTCGACGTCCGTTTGCAACACTTGGGGGCGGAATCCAGTCGAAGTCGTCGCCAAAGAAAGTCCACGCCACAAACCAAGCGACGGCGTCCCGCGTGCATCCGTTAGACAATGATCGACCATGGCGGCTTCGGTCGTTTCGATGCCGACAGCCCTCAGCAAGGTTGCGCCCGCTGCTGCGCTGCATGTATTTGTTTGTGACTGGATACAAACTTGGTTTGCATCCCACTGGTTTGCACCCTTCACCGGGCGAAACACGGGTTGCAAAACAGGTTGAAGGAGAGTCGCGAGCGCTAACGCGGCCATCACCGAAGCGGCAAGAACACGACGCCACAACGGACGATTGGGCAGGCGGTACGCCGCACCGCTAGCGACCGCCAACGCAAACACGGTCCAATTCGCAAAGATGATGGCAGATGACATCGGCAGTATCGCCGCCCACCCCATGCGATCCTTCGTGACGTACAGCAGCACAAACGAAACCAGCACGGCAATGCCCAAGACCACTGACGGCGTGTTGGATTGTGTTACCACCGACAACTCCGAATCGTGCACAATGACGGTTGCTGGGCGAAGAAACCATGCCACCGCGACGATCAGACACGCCGCAACGACCGTCGTGATTATCAAGGCGATGATCAAATCCATAACGTTGCCTGCGTTGTTTCGCTGCTTCTGTTGTTTCGTTGGGGGATGCCATCTATTGTAGTGCACCGCGACGCCCCCATTATTGCAAAACAATGTTCACCAAAATTGCTCGATCCTGATGTCTTCCGTCCAACTAATCAAACTTTCGAAACAGTATCGTCGCAAGACGGTTTTGGAGGGTTTGTGTTTGGATGTTAAGGCGAATGAGTACTTGGTGTTGCTTGGAAAAAGTGGCTGTGGCAAGACGACGACCCTGCGTGTGATTGCGGGAATCGAATCACCCGACGGCGGTCGAGTTGTTCTCGGAGATGAAGACGTCACCGGTAAAAAGCCGCGTCAGCGAGACGTTTCGATGATGTTCCAGGGGGACGGTTTGTACCCACACCTGACGATTCGGCAATCGTTGGCCTATCCGTTGAAAGGTATTGTCGACGCGGCGGAAAGCGAAGCTCGTGTCGCGCGGACCGCCGATCGTCTTGGACTCGAGTCGATTTTGGATCGTCGCCCGGAAAACCTCAGTGGAGGGGAATTGCGGCGAGCGGCACTGGCAAAGTCGGCCGTGCGGCAAGCGGCTGTGCGGTTGTTAGACGAACCACTATCGGCGCTCGATGGATCGGCCCGTTATCAGTTCCAACAAGACCTGATTCGCTGGCATCGCGAGGTTCCGGGCACCACGATCCATGTGACGCATGATGGGGACGAAGCGATGCGGATGGCCGATCGGATCGCGGTGATAGATGCGGGAAAGATCGTGCAAATAGGCACCCCTGAAGAAATTTATCATCATCCCTCGTCGATCAGGGTTGCGGAGTCGCTCGGCTCGCCGCCGATCAATGTGTTTGAGGCGACATTTCGCGGCGGTCAGTTGATATCGCCGCTAGGTACGTCAACGTCCTTCGCTCAGAACTTACAGTTCCAGGGTGACGTCGTTTTCGCCATTCGACCTGAAAGTTTCAAGATCGCGACCGAGAATTGCATGGACACAGCGATCACGGTGAAAGCGACTTGCCGATGGC
>CAXBHV010000757.1:0-4358 GCA_963974855.1 uncultured Rhodopirellula sp.
TCGCGAATAAGTTGCAATGCGGACAGAGATCGCCCTTGACTTATAAGACGTTCGGCTTCTTGCAACCATCCCGGAGACTGTTCCGCCGTCGCAATTATCGGCGCCGCATAATTGGAAGCTTCTTGCTGGCAGCCTGTGAGCAGAATGACAAGCACAAACCAGTAGCCCCATGCGAGTAGATGCCCAACCTCCGATGTGAGATTTCGCTGTTTGAGTGACTGACGAAACAATAAAACAATATGGGGATCGTGAGGCAACTTTGAATATCCAGTGGTCAGGGCTCTCATAGGTCTGTCAAAAAACTCGGAGTTGACACGACATTTTAGCATTGCATGTTACTGAATATTTTGTTTCGTATCTAATCAACCTATTCGCAAGTCCCAGGAAGGCGCGAGCGGCATTAGGACTCGCTCCCTTGGAACTCAGAAATTCATTAGGCTTGTTTGGATTCCCTTGTTTGCCCGCTCTGCGCGGCATTGGTTGAGCCCAAACTGCTTATCAGTGAGTGACCCAAGATGTAGGCGAGGCCTCCTCGCTCATGCGTTGGGTTATTATTTACACGCCAATCTCGCCAAACGATTGTACCAACAAGCCGCAAAATACCAAACTAAGGGATGGTAACAAAAAGACGGGAATTATCTGCGGTTACCTCCGTATTGCAAGCATCGTCACTGCCCACGAAGAGTTTCGTTTATGATTGGGCAGCGCCTAGCTCGTGTTAGTCTCGCGTCCGAGGGTCTCCCCAGACTCCGAAGAGGCTTTTTTCCCAGCGTCCGCCTTGGTGCCGTAGCCGCCCATCGTCGGATCCGACTCAATTGCATTACCTTGTTGCCCCCGGCTTCGAACTGCCTGCTTTTGGGTTGAGAAATTAAAACCACGAGCCATTTCACGGATGATAAAAAAACAGTATCAATAGAAAGCGGCTTGCTGGCGGGGCAAATCAGTGCTTTAAAAGTAGGGTGACTCTCTGAGTCGTGTTTATCGTGTTTTATCGCTTGGACGACTCGAAGTGTCATCCTACAATTTATCACTGATTCTGCCTGGGGCTTGCCGGTGGCCGAGATTCGACTGAAACTGGGTTGCCGAGAGGTGCGAAATACGAACAAACTTCCTGTGAGGATTCATGGATTGGGTGCAATCGTGAATTCGACTTGCAATACCCTCGCCTCCCAAGCAACCTATTCTATTTCCGCCGCAGATTCACACATGCTTCCTTACTTGTTGTTCATCAATTGGCGCATTCCGTTGCCGGCCCGCTTGGTGGGAGCCATTTTATTGACATCACTGTTGGCGGCAGGATGCAACCAACCTGGCTTACCCGATGTGGCGATGTCAGACACCGATTCACAAGACCCCAGTAGCGGTGCCGAGCCCACGGTTGACCTTATCGACCATGCCATTGATGCATTGACGCAGGGGCGATTTGAGATTGCTGACCATGCTTTGAAGCAGCGTTTGTTAGCAGATCCACATCACCCGAAAGCTTTGGAGCTCTCTGCTGAATTAGCGAGCCGTCGTGGCAATGCGGGGGCCGCCGCAGTATTGTACCAATCGGCTATTGACGAATACGGGGCTACTGCGGATCGGCAGTTGCTCGATAAATGGTACAAGAGTCTGATCCAGGCGGGCCGTCCTTATGAAGCGATTGAAGCATTACAAAACGTGAGCGAGCGATTTCCGACCGATTCGCAATCACGTTACGACTTGGCTGGATTGGCGGCGGCTTTCGGAATGTCCGAAGCCGCTGTGCCTGCCTTGCGTTGGCTCGTCCAACGCGGCCAAAGCGATCCTGAGTCGCTGCTGTTGTTGGCTGATCCGGCGCGTGTGGAACCGGATGTCGACAGCTGCGAGAAAATACTTGCCATCTCCGGCGAAGATCGTCGTGCGGAATTTGGATTGGCACGCTTCGATGCGTTGCACCAAGACTGGATCGCAGTTGCCACGCGACTGGAGCCCATCGTGCAGCAATTTCCGCAGTTCGTTCCAGCCTATACCTTGTACGGACAGTCGCTAGCAGAACTCGGCGAGGATGCAAAACTCGCTGCGTGGCAGCAATCGGCTCCCAAGTCCGCCATCGATTCGTCACAGTATTGGATGGTGCTCGGTCGATGGGAGCAAAGTCGGGGGAATCATGAGGCGGCCGCGAAAGCGTTTTGGGAATCGCTGCGACGTGGCGGTATCATTTATCCTGAGGTGCTAACGTACTTGCTCGTGTCGGTACACCAACTCGAGCGAACCGATGACGCCACACGGTTAACGGATCTGATCGTCAAACAAACCGAACTCCGTGACGCATTGAAGATCCATCTCGAAAGACGAGATCAGTCGCAGGCGGCCTGCATGCGTGTGGCCGAGGCGTTGTTGGCTCTGGGACGGGTTTGGGAAGCCGAAGGTTGGGCGCGAGTCGCCGTTGCACTTCCACAGGAAAAGCTTCCTGATCTGCGTGAGCGATACATGTCGATTCGCAGTCATTTGCAGAAGGAAACCCCGTGGCAATTGCCGGAAACGGTGGCTGCAACTCTGGTCGACTTGAGCGATTTGTCAGGTGCGACCGCGGCAGGTTTGGCTCAAAGCGTGGACGCACCGGCATCGGCTGCAAAAGGTCGAATTGCGTTTGCCGACCAATCTCGCCAGCGAGGCTGGATCCACACCTCCCTTCCGGCTCCCGAGGTGGGTGGTCACTCCATCGAGCAGAGTGTGGGAGGTGGAGTCGCCGTGATCGACTTTGATTGTGACGGTTGGCCCGATCTCGCCGCCGCAACCCTCGATGGCAAAGCTCTGCAAAACAACTCTTCGCCCAATCGGCTCAGCCGCAATCGGAACGGAATCTTCGTCGATGTCTCCGCGGCGGCAGGCTATCGGGACACCGGGTTCGGTCAGGGCCTCGCTGTGGCTGACTACAACGAGGACGGATTTCCCGATCTGCTGGATGCCAACATCGGTCGCAATCGACTCTACCGAAACAATGGGGATGGTACCTTCACGGACGTCTCGGAATCAGTCGGACTCGCTGGAGAACTTTGGACCACCTCTGTCGCGATGGTTGATCTCGACGGCGACTCAATTTTGGATCTCTATGAGGCCAACTACTGTGCTGGGCGTGCTCCCTTTGAACACGAGTGCCGCAACAAGTTTGGTTTGGGAACTTGCTCGCCGTTGATTTTCAATGCGGAACCGGATCGTGTTTGGCGCGGCCGTGGCGATGGCACGTTTACGGAAGCGACCGAGGACTGGATGGCACAAACGTCACCCGGTCGCGGACTTGGGCTCGTCGCCGGCGAACTCGACGAGCGGCCTGGTCTCGACGTGCTGGTCGCTAACGACATGACCGTCAATCATCTCTGGTCATCGCAACCCAAATCATCGCAGTCCAAATCATTGCAACCGGGGCGAAAAGCATTTCAGCTGACCGATCTCGGTGTCGTACGGGGACTGGGGACGAGTGGCAAATCGCACTCCCAAGCCTCGATGGGGATCGCGGCAGCGGACGCGGATGGAGACGGAGATCTCGATCTGTTCATGACTCACTTCTCGGACGACTACAACACCTACTACGAGCAAGTCGCTCCTGGTTTCTGGAGTGATCGGAGCTATCAGATGGGGTTCAGTGAGCCGTCGATGAAGTTACTTGGTTTTGGTGCTCAGTGGGCGGATTTCGATAATAGCGGCGGTCTGGAACTCGTCATTGCCAACGGGCATGTTGATCGCGTCGATCGCGACGACGTGGCCTACCGTATGCCGCCGCAACTGTTTTCACGCGCCGCGAACGGACGGTGGGAAGAATGGGATCGAACCGCATTGGGCGAATACTTCACCCATGATCATCTGGGACGGGCGCTGGTGACTTTGGATGTCGATCGCGATGGTCGCCGCGATGTCGCCATCAGCCATCTGGACGATCCAGCGGCGCTGCTGGTCAATCAAACTGCCGATGCGGGGCGATCGATTGGATTGGAGCTCAAGGCGACGCAATCGCCACGCGACGCAATCGGCGCACGCGTCACGGCCACGATCGGGACTCGCAAGTATGCCGTGCAGCTAACGACGGGTGATGGTTACATGGCCTCTAACGAACGACGGATTCACATCGGATGTGGTCAAATTGAAACGATTGAGGAAGTGACCGTTTCCTGGCCATCGGGACACGTTGAATCCTTCGGTGTGCTGACAAGTGGTCGCGACTACTTGCTCGTCGAAGGGGCTGCGGAATCGCTGACGATGTGGGAACATCCTTGAGGTTCGAAAACGGGGGCGGTACCGTTGTTTGCACTATGCAGTTAGGCAGGCATCATTGGGTGAAATCCCGTTAGCCGTTTGGGCGTTAGCCTCGGTCCGCTAAAACGTTGGTATTGACGTCG
>CAXBHV010000758.1:0-4352 GCA_963974855.1 uncultured Rhodopirellula sp.
GCAAGTCGATCCGCTGGCCGCTCATCGTATCGATCCTGGGGATGTGCGGCGGATGATTCGCGCGCTCGAGGTTGCCTACCAAACAGGAAAACCGCTTAGCCATCGTCAGCTTCAATTCGATGAAATGTGCGATGCATCGCGATGCAACGTTTTCCGGCTTGGTTGGGATCGTAAACAGTTACACGAGCGAATCAATCGTCGCGTCCAGCAGATGTTTGAGCGTGGGTTTGTGGACGAAGTTCATGCCTTGATATCGAAATACGGAAAATTGTCGCGGACGGCGGCCCAGGCGGTTGGCTATCGCGAGTTACTCGACTGTCTCGCTCAGCAAGGGGATCTCGACAAAACGAAAGAAGAGATCGCAGCACACACACGTCAAATGGCGAGACGCCAAGAAACGTGGTTTCGATCATTCAAAGAGATTCGCACGGTCGAAGTCGCTGAACCGCTCGCCCCGCAAGCCACTGCACTGCAGATCCACAGTCTGCTTGTCAATCGCGAGTTGCCTTAGTCAGGCTCGCCGCCCACCGCTCGCAATACATCCGCAAACGGCATCTCGCTGCACACGCCAAAGTGATCTTCGCGAGTCATCCGCGATCGAAACATCGCGGGAGTCGACAAGCCGCACAAAAACCTCGCTCGTTGCCGTGCAGTGACCATGCGGTCGGGATATTTGGTGATCATATCGTTCACAATCCTGGTGGCTGAACTGCCCAAAGACCGCGGCCGCATCGCGGGAATTTCAAAGGGTCCTTCGCCAAGACAATAACTGCAGTGACCGCACTCCGTTTTCATTTCGTCGCCAAAGTGTGCCGAAAGGGTGGCGGCTTGGCATGACCGAGCTGTGGCCAAGTCAAGCACGGCCTCAAGCCGCTTAACCTCGCTTGTTTCCCGCAGCACCATTCGCTCGGTCAATTGATCAGCCAACTTATTTGGCCGCTTCAATTCTTTGATCCAGCGATAGCCGTGCGATAGATCGCTGACCTTGACATCAAGCCATCCGCGTTCGGCCATGAATTCGATCGCCGCAACGATAGATTTACGATCGGTCTTCAATCGATTCGCCGCCAAAGTCACATTCAATAGGAACCAATTCCGCCCTTTAGTCAGGTGTGACAACACCGCAGCAAAAAACTCGCGTTGCTCGCCAGTAACCGAATTCAAGATCGACTGCAAACTCACAAGCGGCTGGATATTGTACTTTGCATAGCGAGGTGATGTCGCTTGCAAATAGCCATCCAGTTCGAGGTAGGTCAACAACGTACGAACAACCGCGATGCGAATGTCTGATTCCGCCGACAGTCGATAGTGCGACACAAAGAATTCATCTCGATTCCCTCTGAGCAACTCAATCATCTGACGAACGCTTTGTCGCGAGGGGGTATCACCGTAAGTAAAGTTGTCGATTGTGACTCGGTCTTCGGGAACAACAATCAGTTCACAGACCGATGGTTTTCCATCGCGGCCAGCGCGACCAATTTCTTGAGCATACGCCTCGAGCGATTTTGGCGGATTGAAGTGGTAGACGTAACGGATGTTCGACTTGTCGATTCCCATTCCGAATGCGATGGTGGCAACGACGACCTGCTTCTTGGACTTGTGAAAAGATTGTTGCACTTCGGTACGTCGCTCGATTTCAAGCCCCGCATGATAAGCGGTCGCCATGATACCGTCATCGCTCAGACGCGCTGCAATCTCTTCAGTGGTGCGTTGGGTTGTCACATAGACAAGGGTGGCACCCGCGGGCCGCGAAGCAATTTGAGAGACTAAGTGTGTGTACTGGTCCTTGGCCTCCAAGACGACACTTCGCAAGTGCAGGTTCGGCCGATAGAACGGGGTTTGGATGGCATCTTTGCTGGCGATCCCAAACGCTTTTTTAATGTCCGACAGCACCGCTGGGGTCGCGGTCGCGGTCAACGCCAGCACTCGCTTGGCTGAAAAACGACGCGCCAAATCCGCAAGCTTTAGATAGTCGGGGCGAAAATTGTGTCCCCATTGGCTGATGCAATGCGCCTCGTCAATCGCAAACAACGAAATGTCGAGCGTGGACAACGACGCGATGAACCGCTCGTTGAAAAAACGTTCCGGTGCAACGTACAAGAGTTTGACATGACCCTCGCGGACGCTGCGCATGGCATCGCGAAATTCCACGGGCGTTTGCGTGGAATCAAGCCGAATCGCGCCGATGCCACGTCGTTGCAGCGAATCGCATTGGTCCTTCATCAACGCAAGCAGCGGCGAAACGACCAGCGTGATGCCAGGGAACAAAAGACTCGGCAATTGATAGCACAAGCTTTTTCCGCCACCGGTCGAAAACACGGCCGCAACGTTGCGGCCCTGCAATAGACGATGAATCACCGCCCGCTGGCCTCGCCGAAAGGAACGAAGTTGAAAGCGATTCTGCAGCACTTCGCGCAGATCGATCGCTTCAAAATCCAAAGATTTCGAAGCGTCCGTTGCTGCAGCGTTAACTTCCATCGGTTTTTCCACGTTCGATCACGATCAACCGTGGATATCGTACCAGAAACACGCCGTCTTGCTTAGAACAGTGACGATCCCGTCAAAAGGTCCACCAGAGCCAAGTCGTTGGCTTTGTCACGATCATCGAGGTCGTCTTGAGCAACTGCGGACGACGGAGCGATGAACTCGGACAGAGCCTGCGGTGCTCGCTGCTTCAGTTTGTTGATCACGATCAATGCATCGAGAGCCGTGGCTAATTTATCACCATTGACGTCCACAAATCCGCTGAACGAACTAGGGATCGTATTGATCGGGCCCGCGCCGTTGATGTTGATGAAGTTGATAACACGAAGCGCGTCGTTGGTTGTGATACTTCCGTTGTCATCCACATCAAGCGGATCATCTTGCTTGTTGAACGGCGTTTCGCCGAGTCCGACGTTGATCGTAAACGAGAACGTATTGAACAAGTTGATCAATCCGGCTTCGAATGCCCGGATCGTCAACGGATAGCTACCCACCATCGTCGGCGATGGGGTGCCGCTAAAGGTTCGCGTGGTCGCATCAAATCGCAGCCACGGTGGCAGGAATCCGTTGCTGTCGAACACCGTGACCGTGAACGCTCCGCCTTCGGGATCGGAAACAAAATCTGGGGGCAATTGGAAGTTAAATCGCTTGCCACTTTCGGCACCGGGAACATTCAACGTGGTTGTGAATACCGGAGCCTCGTTCACATCATTGATGTGCACATCGACGGTCTTGATCTGCACTCCACCGCGAGTATCGACGGCGCGAATTTCAAGCGTCAAGTCGGGAGTCGTTTCCGCATCAAAGACGGCCCCAGCGGCAACCCTCAAGACACCCGTACTAGGATTGATCGTAAACAAGTCCGCAGCGGTTCCGCCGCTGATCGATAGTGTGACCGAATCACCCCGGTCAGCGTCATTGAATCGAATCAATGCCACATCGTCACCCGGTTGGGCAGCTTCGGAGACATTGAACTGGTTCGTCAAAATGACGGGGTTATCGTTGCGATCAAGCAGCTCGATTCGCAGAGTTTGACGAAGCGTTGCACTCGCGCCCGTTGTATCAGTCACGTCAAACTGTAGTTCGATGACACGTCGAGTTTCGAAGTCGAGATTTGCGTTCTCGGCAACTTTCAGGTCGCCTGTTAGCGGATCAAAAACAAAGTTCACCGACGCATCCGAGGGGACTAGCGAAATCTCGTGATTTTCTGGGGCCCCTTCGGGATCGACGACCAAAAGCTTGGTCACAAGAGCATTAGCCTGTGCGTCTTCCGGCAAACCAACGCTGTTAGTATTCAGCGCTGCGGATTCGTTGGTGTCGGTGACCGCAATGTCCAGCGTTGTCCTTGTCGACAACGGCGGAGTGCCATTGTCGGCGATAAGAATATCAAGCGTGTAGCTGGATTGAGTTTCGAAATCGAGATTCGCCGATTCAAGCAGGAACAATTCACCACCTCGAGTCAAGCGGAATAACCCCGAGCCAGATCCACCCGCGATTTCGAATCGGTGAGTTTGGCCGAAATCCGAATCGTTCACGATCAACTTAGTGATTCGTCCCGTCGTATTTTCCGGGATCGAAAGCGACGTGGTTACCAGTTCCGGTGCATCGTTTTCATCTTCGATAATCACCTGTTTGGTAAATCTCGTCACAGCCGGTGGCACCGCATTGTCACTGACTTCAAGATCGAGCGTCAAAATACTGCTGGTTTCAAAATCAATGACCGCCGTATCTCTGAGCTTCACAACGCCGGTGCTTGGATCCACCTCGACAATATCCGCTGCGGTGCCCCCAAGGACAGTAAACATCAGCGTTTGATTTCGTGCTGTGTCCGGCTCAACCGCTTCGATCACACCGACTTCACTGCCTGG
>CAXBHV010000759.1:0-4348 GCA_963974855.1 uncultured Rhodopirellula sp.
AAACCGAATTCTTGTTTCAGTTGGCGTTTGACCGGCACCATGAACACGCGTTCGATATTGAAAGGCAACTTGAATCGCAGTCCTGGTTCGGCATTGCGAACATACTTGCCCAGTCGTAATACCACGCCTTCGGATTCCGCTTGCACGGTATAAACGCTCGAGAAGACAGCCAGGGCCAGCAGGACCGCTGGAGTCACCCACAGCAGACGCAATTGTCTGAAGTCGATGTCACGCCAGTCGAAGTCTCGCCAGTCGTCGGGATCAAATTTCATGGGACCATTGATTTGTTGCGGTTATGGGGATTCGGAGGATTGTGCACGCAAGGTTGGTGACACCGATTCCCTAGTTCCCGCAAGTATAGCTTGCTGAGAGCGACCGACGGCGGCAAAAAGAGAACGTTCCCCGATAGGAAGAAGACATCCGGCCGCAAAGTCGCCGCGCGACGGCGTGAGAACCACGACGATTCGCTTTCCCCTGGCGAAACGATTTCAGCTCGTTTCGATCGACGATACCGTCTTGGTTCGTTCGGTGAAAACGCCTGTCGTCGCGTTGCGACTGTCCCGACCGGTTTTTTGCTCCAAACCACGGACTCACGTCCGTGGCTATTGCATGTCGTCACTTCGTGACTTGCAGTCACCCTCGATCAACTTTTGTCTTCTCACGCGGGTTCCACGACGCGCAATTTGCCACGCACTTCCATCAGGATTCGGCCGAGCATGTTCTTGCCGCTGCCGTCACCGCCGTCGCCCCAATAAGCATCGTTGGTTGTGTTCTCGACCAATTTGGCTTCGCCGGTGGCCAGTAGGATCGTCTTCAATTCATCATGCTGAGTGAACTTCGCCAACACCGCTTCTCGCATCACGTTGTCGCGGACAGAGTCCCAGTCGCGACGCAGTTTCTTCTTGCGATCGCGTCCGAGTCGGGCGGCGATCATCGGCGTCTTGGCTTTGCGGATCTCTTCCTGGTGGCCAACGTCTTTGAACTTCTGAGCCTGAAAATAGTGCTCTGATGTCGGCCATCGTTTGCCTTTCAACTTGATCGAGAACGCGGCAAAGTTCGAGAACTCGCCATATTTGTCGCTGACGCTATAGAAATGGATGACGCTTTGATCCGACATGTCGATAATCCTGGCTTTTGATCAGCTCGCTGCTTCGTTCAGCAATAGGTGCATTTTGCTCAAAGACACCTTTACAGCGGGAAGGTTCGGACATGTTTATAGATCAACATCGTTCTGACGCTCCTTACTTTGGATTGTTGTTTCGCTGCGGAATCGGCTCGTTCGAAATCGTAATATTTTTGCCAAGCAGATGCTTGTCAAAAAATTGTTGCAGCCGCTTGGCAACTTCCGGTGACGAGAATCGGCCGTGTTCGCCCCCTTGCACCGGAACCAGCATCGACGCGACTCCGGCTTTGCTAAGTGCTTCGTGCAGCCGCTCGGATTGATCGAAGGGCACGACCGGATCCTCCGTTCCATGAATGATCAGAAACGGCGGATCGTTTTTGGAAACATAAGTGATCGGTGAAGCGTTGCGAGCTGCCTTTTTGCTCTCTTGCAGGGTTCCGCCCACGAGTTTGGACTCCGGTGAATTCGCATCGTCGTGCCAACCGCCCATCGACAGCAGCTCCGTTGGACCGTACTGATCGACGACACAGTTGACGCTACTGCTGTGGCTTAGGTGGTCGCCCAATCGGCCTTCCAATTCGGGCACATCGCCTGCGGTTCCTAGCATCGCGACCAGATGTCCGCCGGCCGAAGTACCCGTCACACCGATCTTGTCGGGGTCCAGGTTGTAGCGTTTCGCATTGCCTCGCAGCCAACGAATCGCGGCTTTACAGTCGTGGATTTGCGCGGGCCAGATCGCTTCGCCACTGAGTCGGTAACCGACCGAGACGCCGATGTATTGGCCGCTTTCGACCAAAGGGGACACCGTCCGGTAGCCGCCTCGTTTATCCCCATTTTGCCAACCGCCGCCGTGGATGAAAACGACAATCGGCAAGGGCTTGTCGTCCTTGCGTGTCTTGGGCAGATACAGGTCAAGCGTTTGCCGCGGATTGTCGGTGCCGGCATAGGGCAGATCAAGTTCAGCCTGGACGGATGTTGTGACTGCCGCGGCTGGCCCGCGGCCGCCGCGACGCGTAAACGCTTGATCTTCTGCGGCGCTGACGACGCCATCTTTATTCGTGTCGATGCGGCGGAACAGCGGCCCAGAGAACTCGTCGTCGGTCAGCTTACCATCTCGGTTGCGATCGAAACGTTTAAATTGGGGACTGGTTTCTTGGGATGCGGTTTGAGCATGACTCGTGGACGTGCCCATCCCAGTCAAGGCAAGACACATAATAGCGAGGAAATATCGTCGATGATTCGTCATTGATCGCTTCGGTATGTTCGAGTTGAGTAAATACGGATTCCCCCGATTGAACCCACGATGATGCGATTAGTTTCGCTAACCGTAGAGGGTATCAGAAGTCGTCCAGTCTTTCGACCAAACTCGACGGAGATCGAAATTGTTGCCGAATTCCGGTGCGACAGGATCTGTCCTGATCGCTCATCCTCGTTTTTCGGACCAAGGTTTGGCCGATCTCTTGACGATGACGTTCGCGGTCTTGTTTAGACGATTTGTAGCTGGATCGTCGTGGCAGCGGATTACTCGAGATGACAATGAGCGCGACGGTGGGTTGCTGCCGCTGGCGCTGCTACTATGATTCTTTGGTCCGATGATTGTGTTGAAACTGCGTGGACGCCCGAGATGATGAGGCATTGATGAACGTCACCCTTCGCCCCGAATGCCCCGAAGATCGACAATCGATTTGGAGCGTTAATCACGCGGCATTCGGAAATGATGCTGAAGCGAACTTGGTTGACGCCTTGCGTGAAGGCGGTTTCGCCGAAGTGTCGGTGGTTGCAGAAATCGATGATCAGATCGTTGGGCACATTCTATTCAGTCCCATTTCGATCCTGGCAAGCGACAAAACGGTTAGTGGCGTCTCTCTGGCGCCGATGGCCGTCCTGCCTCGTCATCAGCGGCAAGGCATCGGGATCAAACTAGTGGAAACTGGGTTGCAATCGTGCCGTGACCAGGGTCACCAGATCGCCGTTGTGCTAGGTCATCCCGAGTTCTATTCACGCTTTGGATTCTCGTCCGACTTGGCTCAGCCACTGGAATCTCCCTTCGGCGGTGGTGATGCCTGGATGGCGATCGAGCTTGTCGCCGGTGCATTGAGTGGTGTCACCGGTTCTGTCCAGTACTCGCCGCCATTTACCGCTTTTGAATAGCCATCGCTGTGGACCATTTTTGCGTAGCGGAAGTCGTCAAGACTTTCGGTCCACGGAGAACGACCTCTTTCGATTGCTTAACACGGTTGCGTGTGGAAACCGTGACTCCCATCTTCCTGCTTGCAAAACGTCTTACGGTTGGGTTTGAATCGTGGAGTAAATGAATGACTTGGATGCAGTGGTACAACGGTCTTGAGAAACCGTCATGGACGCCGGAACCGTCCACCATCGGCCTGATCTGGCAGATTCTTTATCCAATCATACTGCTGACGTTCTGCTTTGTGTTCGTACAGGCGTTCAGGAAAAAGGTGTCATGGAAGGTGGCTCTGCCATTTGTCATCAACCTCGTGGCAAATCTGATCTTTACGCCAATCCAATTTGGCCTTCGCAATTTGCCGTTGGCGGCGGTGGACATCCTGATCGTCTGGGGAACGATCCTGTGGATGGTGGTGTCTGTTTGGAAGCACTACAAATGGGTTGCCATCGCACAAGGGCCATATTTCCTGTGGGTCTCGATTGCGACCGTGCTGCAATTGTCGATTACTTGGAGCAACCGGTAGCAATGACGAACCGTTCATTGACGTCAGGGATCCGCCTCGGCCTCTGCTGCATCTTTCGCGATCAGCCGATCAAATTCCGCAATACGACGGTCAAAGCCATTGCCAGTATGGATCGTGATGCGGCACTGGCCAAACTGTCGGGTCTGTGCTTGAGCAACGCCGATGCGTTGCTGGAATCGCTACGGTTCTGTGCCGAAAATGGTATCGGTTGCTTCCGCATCAACAGCCAAATTCTGCCTGTGAAAACGCACGCGGACTGTGGTTACAGCGTAAGCGATCTTCCAGATGGCGACGAGATCGTTCGGCGTTTCAAGGCGTGTGGCAAGTTTGCCAGATCGCACAGAATCCGAACGTGCTTTCATCCCGATCAATTTGTCGTGCTGAATTCTCCTCGTCCGGATGTGGTGGATCGGTCCATCGAGGAACTTGAGTATCAATCGGAAGTCGCAGAGTGGGTTGGCGCCGATGTCATAAACATTCATGGTGGCGGGGCGTATGGCGACAAGAAGGAAGC
>CAXBHV010000760.1:0-4347 GCA_963974855.1 uncultured Rhodopirellula sp.
CGTCTCTCGGCAAACTTCCCGTATCAAAATTTTCGGTAGCGAAACTCTTGAAGAGTTTCGTCTCGCCTGGGGCAAGATCCCCGAAGGTCTTGCTGACTTTCGCTGCGTTTTTGCCCAAAACAGACTCTTTCAAGAAATTCAAAATTTCTTTTTCGAGTCGTGACCAGACGTGTCATCAGGGTCGCGAAGAATGGTTTCAGTTGAGTGATTGATCGCTCGGCTCTTACCTGATTCGCTTCTTTCGCACAGGAATCTGTCCGATGACCCAAATGATGCTTTTCGATAGCCCTGTCGTCACCAGCCCCATTGCCAGCCGTTCAGCGGTCGCCGTTGCTTCGCCCGCCGTCGTGGCTCCCAAGGCGATCCAGTCGTCGGCTGTCCGCAAATCAGAGCGTCCTGGAACCAAGGACGCAGGAACTAACATCAACGAGCCCAAAGCGGGGCTGAATCACATGGGCGACTTAGCTCGTCTGGTTCTGATGCGATACGACCTCGTCGCCGCCCGTCGTGCCGCTCGAGCCGCCCGTTAAACAGTTTGTCCTGGTAGCGAAACTCGCAGAGAGTTTCGGCCACGCAATCGATGGCCGAACGTTTCTGCGACTTTCGCTACGCCCTCGTGCTTTTGATGTAGCTACCGTCGCCAGACGGTGGACCACGTTCTGGCGAACGTAGCTACAGATTGAATCCCTGGGCTGCGAACCTGAGATGAACGCTACAAAGCCTCGCTTCGGCGATATCACTGGAAGCTTATCCCGCATGACAGGCTGGAGGCCTATCCCCCATTTACTTCTTCGCGTCGGCACGATCCGGAGCCAGAGCGTCGGCCCGCTCTGGCTTCGGAGCCGACGATGAATTTTTAGCGGCGGGAGGAGCGGCCGAAATTCCTTTCGCGCCCGACTTGGCATTCGCCTGCTTGCCCTTTTTCGATCGCAACATCCCGTACGTCATCATCGCGCCAAACACAAAACCGATACCCACCGCCGTCAAAATCAACAGCAAGAGGGAAACTTCGCCATGGAAGAACAACAAGTTCACTTCTTCGTTTCGATTGTTCTGAAACGCGATCACCAAAGCGATCACAATCCCCAACAACAACAAAATCCAGCGTATTTTCTGCATCATCAGACACTCTCTCGTCGATCTTTCTTAAAAGACACTTTCCAGTAATACCTGCCAATGCTAGCATTTAGGATGCGTCGGTCGTTCAGCCAGGTGGCAATGGGAAGTCGTGCGAAGGTTTTCCGCCACCCAAGCCTAGGCTTCTCGCCCAGGAAAATCCAGCAACCTTTCGTAGGACTGGGGCCAGGGCTGAAGGCTCCCATTGCCCGATCCGCTGGTTGGCGAGTGCGGGTGACGTTTTGTTGTTTCCTTCTCCAATGGTCCAAAGGACACTCCTCGTGCCCCAACAAACCTTTGAATTCATGGAAACGGCTGCCGCTTCGGGGACCCCCGACGCACCCCGTGCTTCATCCAAAACGCGGGCTCTATCCAAATCCAACTCAGGCAAACCCAACTCGGGCACAAGTCTTTCCAGTAAAACAGCCAAGCGACCTGGGCTGACGATTGGAAAATCATCGCTGTTGTTTCCATTGGAGCCCTATGTTCGCTCGCCCAGCAAGCGTCCTGCTTCGCTCGCCCTGCATTCTCTCCTCTCCGTCGGCCGCACCCCGGCCACGCCGGTTCTCTCTGAACCGACTCTGCAAACGGCTCCCCCACAAGATGATCGTCAAGCGGTTTTGCAAAAACTGCGTCTGCAAGCGAACTGCTTGAACGTTTCTCCCGCTAACGAATCGGATCCTACTGTTGCTCTAGCAGGCCGCGGGCAAACCTTCTCGACCGGCTCGTCCGCCCTCGATCACACATTGCTTCGCGGCGGGCTGCGACAAGATGCGATTTCCGAATGGATCGCGGACGCCGAGGGTTGTGGTGCGTCGGCGGTTTCGATGATCGTGGCCGCCAATGCCCTCCGTGCTCACGACCAGCAGGCGGGGGATTCGAGCAGCCCGATTGTGATCATCGATTCACGCAAAACCTTTTATCCTCCGGCGGCAATCGCGTTGGGCATCCCCGCCGCCCGCATCATTTTGGTGCAACCTCGCTGTGCTGCCGATGCGGTTTGGGCTATCGACCAAGCATTGCGATGCGAAGCGGTCGCGGCCGTGTGGGCGACGATCGATACGCGGCTGGACGACCGCGATGCTCGGCGTTTCCAATTGGCGGCCGAACAAGGACGCACACCGGGCTTTTTTGTTCGCCCGCTGCGAGAACGCGGAAAACCGAGTTTCGCCGAAGTTCGTCTGCATGTTAAAAAGGGAACCGGTCGGTCGTGGCAGGATCCTGAAATTCTCAATCACAGCACACCACTGCAAGTCACGCTAGATCGGGCACGTGGCGGACCGCTGGGAAAAAGCGTCTGGATTCAAATTGATGACCAGGCGCGGCTAATCGAAGTCACGGCTCCACACGAAGTGGCAGTACCGCAAGAGACAAGACATGAAACGGCTGCTGTGCATCTGGCTTCCCAACTGGCCCATCCAAAGCGTGCGGCTGCGCGAGGCCGCCAACACCGAGCCGGCTAAGGAATCTGTCGTCGTTGATCGCTCCGCGATCAAAACACCCAATGTCGTCGATCGCTCCGCGATCAAAACGGAAACTCCCACCCTGCTATGGGCCGACGATCCTCGTCGTGGACGCATCGTCGTCGCCTGTTGCCCCCGCGCATCGATGTTGGGCGTCCGCATCGCGATGCCTTTGGTCGAAACCACACCGCTGCTGCAGTGTCATTCAACACCAGACCGTCCAACGCAAAACGGGCCAGCATCGCAAAGCACCGTTGCTGCCGACATTCGCCCCCACGATCCGTTCATGGATCGTGAAATACTCAAGCAACTCAGCTACCAAATTCAACAATCGATCACACCGCGAGTCGCGATCGAATCGATCGACGATCAACCTTGGGCCGGCTTTCCACGCCATCAACCCGAATCGTTGTTGTGCGATATCACCGGCGTCGAACATTTGTTCGGTGACGAGCAAGGGCTGATCCACGCCGTTCAAAATTTGCTGACCCATCACTCCGCTGTCCCGCTACACGCACGCATCGCAATCGCTCCCAACTTGGCCGCCGCATGGGCCATCGCTCATTTCGGTCAACACGATGCCCAGACCACCGACGAACCGACAGCGTCGATCGCATCGTTTCCGATCGAATCACTGCGGCTTGCTCGAGAAACCACGATGACCTTGCACCGACTTGGTGTCGAGCGTGTTGACCAATTGTTGCGTCTGCCACGTGGCGGTTTGGCAACGCGGCTAGGCAAACCGCTGGTCCAGCGGATCAGTCAAGCGATTGGTGAAATCGACGAACCGCTGGTCACCGATCTGGCACCCGACGAATTGACTTACTCGCACGATCTGGAATATCCAACACGCGACTTGCCGATTTTGTTGCACCGCATGGAAGGGCTTTTGCAGCAAGCCAAGGCGGGATTAGCCAAACGCAAACTCGGAGCCCTGCGTTTGCTTTTCAATCTTGATTTCTCAAAGCCACCTTCCAAACACATCGAGATCGGCTTGTTTGCCCCTAGCCAAGATGTCAAGCATCTCACTTCGCTGGCGGCAATGCGGTTCGAAAATTTAGCACTGCGTCATGACGTGACACGATTGACACTGTCGGTTGCCCTGACCGGCCCCTTACGCAGCGTGCAGGCGTCGCTGTTAAGCGATGGGCCGGTTGATTCGCATACTCTGGGCGGGACCGCGGTTTCTCGTTTCGTCGACAAACTCAGTGGTCGGCTCGGACGCGATGCAGTGTTGCGAGTCAAGTTGAATGCCGATCCGTTACCCGAGAACGCTCATTTGACGCTTCCGATGACCGGCCAGCCTGTCAAATCACGTCGCGCTTCCGCACGTTCAAACGCCTCGTCGCAATCGTCATCCGCGAACTCACATCGTTCTGCATCGCGTCACCGCACGCCATCGCCCGAGGATGCGATGCGTCGCCCGCTGACGATCCTCGATCCACCTCAGCCGCTCTCGCCGGTGGTTCCCTTGACGTCGACGCAAGTTCCCGAGTCGTTTCGCTTGCGAGGCCGCGAGACTCAGATTGTCGGTTACTGGGGCCCCGAGCGAATCGAGACACGTTGGTGGAGCGGCCCCTCGATCCGCCGCGACTACTATCGCGCCGAAACCGACTGTGGGACATGGTGGTGGATTTACCGCGACATCAGCTCAGGCGACCAACCCCGATGGTTCCTGCACGGCCAGTTCACGTAGCACCCAAGCCGTCGGAAGAATAGCTGGTGGCATTTTCCGTAGTGGACGAGGCAACGAGTCCTTTTTGTCTGA
>CAXBHV010000761.1:0-4333 GCA_963974855.1 uncultured Rhodopirellula sp.
CACGCTACCGACACCTTATTCGCCCGCCAACGGACCGATCAAAAGTGTCGAAGAACTGTTGTTGGTTCGCGGCGTCACCCCGACGCTGTTGTTTGGCGCCGATGCCAATCGAAATGGGGTGCTCGATGCCGATGAACAGCAGCGATACGGCGTCGGAATCGACACACCCGGATCCCTGGGCTGGGCCGCCTACTTGACCGTCAACGGAGCCGAAGGGAACCGGACTCGCGACGGTTTGCCTCGCGTCGATGTCAATAGCGACGACTTGGAAACGCTTTACGATGAGCTTTTCGACGCCTTGGGTGATGAGCTGTATGCAAGCTACGTCGTCGCGTACCGGATGTATGGGGAATCACCGGTCGCGGCCGCAGCCGGAGCGAGTGGCAATAACAATGGGAATGTGCAATCCGCCGGCGTCTGGACGGCCGAGCAGTTTGGACAACTCGACCTGAGTGCCGGTGCGAAGACGAAGGTAAACCAGGTGCTCGACTTGGTCGGATCGAGTGTGACGATTGGAAATGGTGACAATCAGAAGAAGTACACGTCGCCGTTTGCCGAGGATCCGATCTCGATGGCGATCTACTTACCGCTTTTAATGGACGTTTTAACCACTCAAGATGTCGACTCTTTGCCAGGTCGGATTAATCTGAATGAGTGTCCGGCGGAATTGTTGTACGGCATCCCCACGCTCGATGAAGAAACCGTGCAAGCACTTATCGAGTCACGGACGACCGAGTCGGATGATCCCAATCGCGAATTTGCGACTTGGCCTCTCGTTGAGGGGATTTTGACTCTGGATCAGATGAGAACGCTGATTCCGCTGCTGACTGGCGGAGGCGACGTCTATCGAGCTCAGATTGTTGGCTATTTCGAGCAATCCGGGATCGCCAGTCGCAGTGAAGTGATAATTGATGCAACCAGCGTGAACCCCAAAGTAATCTCCTGGAAAGACCTCAGCCATTTGGGACGGGGTTTTGATTTGTCCGTGTTGGGCCAGCGTTCTGCCGGCTTGTCCAACGAATGACCACAAGAAAACCATGCCAAAAAAATTAGCCCTCGATTGGGACGAAACCGAATTACGGTTCGTTGCTGCGCAATGTACCGCGACCCAAATCACGATCACCGATGCGGCGGTCGTGCCGATGATGCCGTCGGGTATTTTTGAAACGCTTCGTAAAACCATTTCCGAACGAGGCCTCGAGAAAATCGAGACCCTGGTGGCGATCGGACGTGGCAAAGCTGAGCTGCGGGAACTGCAACTGCCGCCCGTGCCGGATGAGGAATTGCCGGACATCGTTCGCTTTCAAGCGATTCGCAGTTTCGCTTCGGCTGGCGAAAGTGCCACGATTGATTATTTGGTGACCAATCGCAGCGAGGCGAACGTCAACGCAATCGCGGCCGCCGTCGCTCCGGCAAAGCTAGCCGAAGTCAAAGAGATTTGCAGCGATGCGTCGCTGATGGTCAAGCGAATTACGCTGCGTCCCCTTTCCGCTGCGGCGTTTTATCTGACTCGCCCAAAATTGGCGCTCGGTTCAGGCGATATCGTGCTGATCGATTTGTTGTCCGATGATGCCGAAATCGTCGTGGCTCGCGGCGGCAAAGTCATTTTCGTGCGTACCGTTCGCATGCCCTCGGGCGAATCGGCACGGCCACGGGCTCTCGTCAATGAGCTCAAACGCAGCTTGCTCGCGTGCGGCTGTAAATCACCCGATAAAATTGTGCTCTGGGGCCGCGAGTCGGTTCACCGCGGTGACGTCGAGATCCTCAGCGAGGCGCTCGACACCCCCGTGGATGTCGTCAATCCATTTGATTTGGTCGATGTCGATGCAAAGATCAAAGACCAACTGCCAAGCCATGTCGGTCGACTCGCTCCGCTGGTCGGATTGTTGGCCTGTGAAGAAACGCATGCCGACCGATTGATTGACTTTTTGCATCCTCGCGAACGGGTCGAAGAGAAACCGGATCACCGACGCACCGCCTTGCTCATCGGCGTGCCGGTTGCCGCAGCAATATTGCTGGGCTATCTCGGCTATCGCAAACTCAGCAATCTGGATGCCGAAATTGACCAACTCAATCAAGCCAACGCGGCCATGAAAGAACCGGTCAAAGAGGCCGAGCAGTTTATTGCCGAAACCGAAAAGATCGACCAATTCCTTGATGCCGATGCGATCTGGCTCGACGAGATTCGTACGCTTGCCAAAAAACTGCCACCGGCAGAGGAAGTCATCCTCAAGTCGATTGTGGCCACCAGCGATATTCGCTCTGGCGTCAGCACGGTCGTACTAAGTGGCTCGGCGATTAACCCCAGCGTGATCGAAAAACTCGAGTCCTCGATTCGTGACGAAAATCACAGCGTGACCAGTGAAGGAGCCAGCGAGCAGGAAGCCCAAAACGCCTATCGATGGGTGTTTACCGAGAAAATTGCGATCCCGCCGCACTATGCACGCGCCCGTCGGTATGCGGGAGTGGAACAGGCACGCACCGCGTCGGCGGATGAGTCGCAAGACGTAACTGAATCGGAATCGGAAGCGGAACCTCCAAAAGCGGAACCGCCTGTCGCAGAATCGAAAGCCCCAGTGACTAAAGCTGAAGCCCCAGTGACAGAAGCGGTAGCCCCAGTGACAGAAGCGGAAACGCCTGTCGTCGAACCCGATACGTCCAGCACTGAGCCTGAAACGCCTGCCGCAGAAACGCCCACGTCTGAACCGGAGCCTGCCGCTTCAGAATCAACCCCCAACCCTGAAACTCCAGCGAACACTGCCCCTGAGGTGCAATCATGAATCAACGCGAACGATTCTTAGCGATTGCCATTGGCGGACTGATGGGCGCGTTGGCGATCCAGTGGGGCGTCAGCAAGTATCAAACGGCCGTGCGAAGCCGGACCACACGGCTCGATGCGCTTAACAACGAAAAAATTAAACTCGAAGATCGCTTGCTTGACGGAGCTTACGCCGACCGTCAATTAGGCGAATACTTGTCGCGATCCTTGCCCGGAAATCCCGAACGTGCCCACAGCGATTACCAAAGCTGGTTGCTGGACGCCGTGGAGCAAAACGGACTGAGCAATCCACGCGTCAATCGAACCAACATGTTGCCCGTGGGCGATCTGTATCAACGACTCTCCTACAGTGTCGATGGTCGTACCGATCTGCCAAAACTGATTGAGTTTTTGCATACGTTTTATGCAAAGGATTATTTGCATCGGATGAGTAAACTTGTGATCACTCCGGCACGTGACGAAGCGAGCCGTTTTGATGTGAAGATGAGCGTCGATGTGATCGCACTATCGGCTGCGGGCGAAGATGCGAAACCACCAACCTCGCAATCATGGCGTGTGGATCCGACGGTTGCTGCGTATCAGGAACCGATTTTGAACCGAAACTTTTTTGAACCGCCGAACAAGGCACCACAGTTCACGGGCAAATCGGTCGTCGATGCGATTGTCGGCAAAGACTCGACCACGCCGCTAACATTCAAAGACCCCGAAGGTCACAAGCTGCGATTTGAATTGCTCGAATCGGCACCCGACTTTGTGCGACTCGACGAACGCACAGGCACGTTGACCGTGAAATCGGATACCAAACAAGAGTTCGACGTTAACATTCGCGTGACCGATGATGGGTACCCCAACCGCACGACCGAGCAGAAATTGGTCGTCAAAGTGGGCGATCCACCACCACCGCCAAAAGAGCCCGATGCCAAACCGATGTTCGACGATTCGACTCAGACGGTGTTGACCGCGTTGGTCCAAGGCCGCGACGATTGGACGGCATGGATGAATGTTCGAACAAAGGGTAAAACACTGAAACTGCGTGTCGATGACGAATTTGAGATCGGAACTCTCAAAGGAAAGGTCGTTGAAGTGACACCGAAATATGTGTTGCTCGAGATCGATGGTCGACGGTTCGAATTGAAACCCGCCGGTGTGCTGGCGGACGCGGCAAAGAAATCGGAACCGATAGAATACTGAGTAATCCCCGCATTGACCTTGCGTGCCTCCACCATTCGATGTGACCACGTCACTGTCCAATTCGACAATGGTATTCGCGCCGTTGACGAAGTTCAGGCCGATTTTCCCGCTGGTAAGATCACGACGTTGATCGGTCCGAGCGGTTGTGGGAAAACGACACTGCTGCGGTTGATCGCGGGATTGCAGTCGCCGGTTTCCGGCAAGGTGCAATTCGTGGACAGCACGGCGGCGCGTCGACGTGGCGACGTGGCATTTGTCTTTCAACAACCCTCGCTATTGCCGTGGCGAGACACGCTCGGCAATGTGTTGCTGCCGTTGGAGCTGATTGCTCGCGATACGGCAGCGCAGCGACGCGACAAAGCG
>CAXBHV010000762.1:0-4331 GCA_963974855.1 uncultured Rhodopirellula sp.
CACGAGTTGCCGAAGAAGTCGATATCGATTTCTGCCACAGCGAGGGAATTCCCATTTTTCGCCGCTGCACGGGTGGAGCCTCAGTGGTCGGCGGGCCAGGATGCTTGATGTACAGCGTGGTATTGGATCTGGATTTGCGTCCCGACTTGGCTCGCATCGATGTGACTCATCAATTTGTGATGCAGCATCTGCAAACCGCGGTCAATCGCCAATTCCAAGCAGCAAGCGAGGCGGCTCAATTCCAAGGAACATGCGATTTAACTTTCAACAATTGCAAGTTCTCTGGGAACAGCATGCGGATGGCCCGCCATCATCTGCTGTATCATGGCACCCTGTTATACGACGGTGATTTGGCGTTGATCGCTCGTTGTTTAAAATTCGCACCGCGGCAGCCTGATTATCGTGCCGAACGGGATCACGAACAATTCATCACCAACATTGATATCGATCCCGCGGAATTGAAACGTGATCTCGTGGATGTGTTCGGAGGCCGCGAGACTTGGTGTGAAGCTCTGCCGCAGGCTCAGATCGAAACGCTGTGCGAGCAGCGGTACGAGAACAGCGGATGGAATTTCTCGCGTTAGCAGCTTATCGTTTAGGACAGAACGTTTGAGGGGGCCGCGTTTCGTGTCCAACACATAGCACATCGATCGCGTCCACCGGCACAAGTTTTGCGGCTAGACCGCGAATGTGCTCCCTTAGCACATTGATGAATCCCCCTTTCCTCGTTTCCGATGCTTTGAAAAAATGAATCTCGAGTCCTTAAAATCGAAACTCGCTAAATATTCACAAGAGCATGTCCTGGATTACTGGGACGAACTCTCCGACGAGGAACGCCAAAACTTGGCGGCTCAAATCGAGGACGTCGACTTTGAAACGATCGCGACGCTGGTGGCGGGGAAAGACGAGAAAATCGATTTCGAATTGCTCGCGGCCAATGCCGAGACACCGCCTTCGGTTCGCGCCGACGGCAGCGGAGCAAAGTGGAGCGTCGACGAAGCTCGCGCGTGTGGGGAAGCAGCGCTGCGAGCCGGCGAAGTGGGAGCGATCCTGGTCGCGGGCGGCCAAGGCACACGGTTAGGATTTGACCAGCCCAAAGGCATGTTTCCGGTCGGGCCCATCTCGAACCGCACGCTGTTTCAGATTTTTGCCGATCGGCTACTGGCGATTGGCCAAAAGTACGGCGTCGCGATTCCGTTTTACATCATGACCAGCGATGCGACCGACGCGGAAACACGAGCCTATTTCCAAGAGAACGACTATCTCGGCATGTCGCCTGATGACGTGCGGATCTTTCGCCAAGGCACCATGCCTGCGGTGGATGCCAAGACCGGCAAGTTGCTGATGGCTTCGAAAAGTTCACTCGCCCTCAGCCCCGATGGCCATGGCGGAACGGTGCGGGCACTGGACCGCAACGGATGCCTCGATGACGCGAAAAAACGGGGCGTCAGATGTCTGTCCTATTTCCAAGTCGACAATCCACTTGTCAACGTTTGCGAGCCCACGCTGATTGGGCACCATTTGTTGTCCGGCAGCGAGATGACCACGCAAGTCATTCGCAAACGCTATGCGATGGAAAAAGTCGGAAACATTGCTTTGGCCGAAGGCAAGGTCCAGGTGATCGAATACAGCGACTTGCCTCAAAAAGCAGCCGAAGCAACCGACGCCCAATTGAAACTGTGGGCGGGCAGCATCGGGGTGCATGTGATCGACGTCGACTTCCTGTGCCGAACCAGCCAGAACACGTCATCGCTGCCCTTCCATCGTGCTCAGAAAAAGGTGCCCTACCTGGATGCCAATCAAAACGTGGTCACTCCGAGTGAACCCAATGCGGTGAAATTTGAAAAGTTTATCTTCGACTTGTTACCCAGTGCGAAAAATGCATTTGTGGTCGAAGTCCTTCCGAGTGAAGGATTTGCGCCGGTGAAGAATGCCGACGGAGCGGAGAATGATACACCTAAATTAGCCAGAGAAGCGATTGTCTCGCAACATCGCCGCTGGCTCGAAGCGGCCGGAGCGACGGTGACCGAGGGGGTCCAGGTGGAGATTAACCCCCGATTTTCGTTAACACCGGAAGAGCTTGCCGCAAAGATTCCGGCTAATTTGCATATCGATGACAATCGTTATTTCGACGCTTGATTACAATGAGGGGGCGTAAATCGCCTTAGCGACCGATACTTTCGTCACTGGGCGTGGTTTAAACAGCGGCTCCGTCCAGATCAGAGCCGAAATGATGTCCTTCCCCCCTTCATTCCCACCCGTTTGCAATGATCAAACCAGCTACCCGCTTGGCCTCGGCCCGCCATCGACGTGGGGGCCTTTTGGCTGGATTTCTCGTGTTTTTGGTACTCGCAGGAACCGCAGGATGGTTTGCGTACAGCTACCTCGCCAAACGAGCGGAGGGCATTTCTACCAAAGATTTGATTACCTCCCCCGTCATCGTTTCACCGTTCGACCACATCGTGCTCGAACAAGGCGAAATCGAGAGCAGCAGTAATATCGAAGTTACCTGCCAAGTCGAATCACGAGGCAATAACTCAGGCACCGCCATTTTGTGGGTGATCGACGAAGGAGCTCGCGTTTCCAAAGGCGACAAGCTAGTTGAACTCGACGCGTCGCAATTAGAGCTGACGCTGAAAGAATCGCGGATTCAAGTGATCACTGCCGCAGCCAACGTTGCGACGGCAAAGGCACTTGTTGAACAAGCCACCATTGCTCGCGAAGAATATCTCGAAGGGGTGTTCAAAACCGAAGAAAAGGCGATTTTGAGCGAAAAGGCGATCGCCGAACAAGGGCTTCGCATAAATCAGCTGGCGCTGCAAAGCAGCGAACGTCTGGTTGCCAAGGGACTCGTCAAATCGACGCCGACAAGTACGCCGTTGCCAACGCCCGGAACCAACTGCAAGCCGCTGAGGGCCGACTGCGGGTATTGCGAGATCTGACAAAACGCAAAATGCTGGTCCAATTCGATAGTGATATCGAAGCAGCCAAGGCCCAACTCGCTGCGGCCGAAAGTGGGTTGGCCGAGGAGCAGCAAGAGCTATCGGACGTGCAAAAGCAGATTGAAAACTGCGTTATCGTCGCTCCTTCGGAAGGCGTGGTCGTCCATGCGAACCGCTACAGTTCACGAGGCGGCAACGCGGAATTTGTGGTCGAAGCAGGAGCAACGGTGCGTGAACGCCAAGCCATCATTCGCTTGCCCGATCCCAGTCAAATGCAAGTAAAATGCAAAATCAACGAGTCGCGAATCACGTTGATCCAGGCAGGCATGCCCGCCAAAATCGCTGTCGAATCGGTAACCGGCCTGCGATTAAAGGGAGCTGTCGTCAAGGTCAACCGTTATGCCGAACCGGGCAGTTTTTTCAGTTCGTCGATCAAAGAATATGCCACTTGGGTCGAGATCATTGGTCCGCCTGACAATATTCGCACCGGGATGACGGCCGAGGTCCAGATCTTCGTCGAGCAAATCCCTGATGCGACTCAAATCCCAATCCAAGGACTGTACGAACACGGCGGAAAAATGTATTCGCTTGTGAAAACAGGCCCCCTTTCTTTTGAAACACGCGAAGTCACGATCCGGGCAACCAATGACACGATGGCCTGTATCGATGAAGGACTTGAGGAAGGCGAAACGGTAGTGCTGAACCTTCGTTCATTCCTGACGCTGATGGATCTGCCCGAGCTTGAACAGACCGACAACAGCGACATGCGTGAAATCGCCGCCGATCGCGCACGTGATACGGCTCGCGACGGCGAGACGATGGACGCGGAAGCAGGCCCCCGTGACGAGGCGGGCGGACGACCGCGAGATCAGGGTGGACCTGGTAGCTTTGGCCCCGGCGGTGGTGGCCCGGGCGGAGGAGGGGCTGCCGGAGAAAGTGGACGACCTGATCCGGCCACAATTGCCAAGACACGAATTCAGCAATCCGACACCGATGGCGACGGCAAACTGTCGAAAGACGAAATCGATGCGGTCGAGGATGAACGACGGCGGGGATCACTCGTCGAAGCCGACACCGATGGCGATGGCATGGTCACCGAATCCGAACTGACTAGCGCGATGCAAAAACGCATGTCGCAAGGTGGCGGGGGACCGCGATGAGCATGAAGGAAGCGTATTCCTCTGAAACGCGGCCCATTGTTACGGCGGACAACGCGTCGCAACGAATGGCAACGTCGATCCGTAATCTCAAAAAAGAGTACGTCCTGAAGAGCGAGACGGTACGAGCGCTTCGCGGCGTCTCGTTTGATGTCCCCGAAGGGGATTATGTCGCGATCATGGGGCCGTCCGGAAGTGGCAAAAGTACGCTACTGAACATGCTCGGGTGCCT
>CAXBHV010000763.1:0-4329 GCA_963974855.1 uncultured Rhodopirellula sp.
GCCGATGCGAGACGCGGACACCGTTTGCCAGTGAAAGCGAGTTCGGCGGACTAAGTCGCCCGCGAGTTGCCAACGATCCAGTGCGGCTTGGCGTGAAAAGCGTGCCGCCGACTGGTTCAGCGACGCACCGACACTTGGGTCGCTGCTCATCACGATGATTTCCGCGGCATCGGGCGAGACAATGGAAACGCGTGCTCCGGTGGCCGTGCTTTCGGCTGCGAGTCGCTCCGCAGAAAAATGAGTCATTCGCCAAATCGTTTTTTTGGAATCGGTAGGCGATAACAGCAGTTCAAGCGTCTGGCCGTCGCCCGCGAGCACCTCCGTGCCCCGTGACGTTTTCGATGTCAGCAAAATGACTTCGACGTTTTCTTTCGCGAGTCGTGTGCAGAAATAGGGGGCGCCGCCAACTTGAACAGGCGTGATCGGTGTCGCACCGGCAATCCAAGGTTCGAGCATCGCAATCATCCGATTGACATAGCTGAGTGCCATCGACCGCTGAGTATCCAGTTCGGTTCCCGAGGCCAACGAGCGTGTCGAGCGGAACACGATCGCTTGAGGTGCCATTGCCAGACTACGAATTGTCTGCAACCACATCGAATGCCAGCGAAATCCGTCTGGGGGTGGTGCACCGATCGAATCCGCAATCGCCTCCGTTTGCTGCAGCGTCCGTTCCGCTGGCATGCTCATCACGCCCGCGGCGACTTGAACGCGATCGCCAACGCGTCGAGCAAAGTGTGTCAGCTCGGCCACTTCCTCTTCCGCAGTCAATCCCCGAGCCCGGATCGGCATGTCTTGCACCATCGCGTCCATCATCGTCACATAACGCCGATAACTTTCCGAGGGAGCGCCGACAATTGGTCGTTGCCACGGGCTAGGTAACGCACGCAGTCGACGAGAGGATAAATCCGCAGCGTCGACTCGCGTCGAATCAAGTGCTTCGCTGTGTCCGATGTACCACGCCGCGACCGGCTGTAGCAGCGATTGCAGTGACGGATCCGGAGCGGATGGTGCCGGAGCATAAATTGCGACTCGCGTTTGAATCGCTTCATTCAAAATCAACGCGTCTGGAGGCGCCGAAAGTTGAACGGCATCGAATCCTAAAGAGCGAACCCACGCTAACGGTTCTCCGTTGTGTTGCAAAATCCGAGTGATCTTGCCGTTTGGAAAAGCGTTTGTACGCTGGGCTTCTGGCAAAATTGATGCGTTTTGGGAATCGATTCGATTGGCGGCGGCGAGATCCGATTCGTTTGTAGGTTGCGCTGGTAGGGCCGCGCGCGAGACATCGCTGACGCTGACAATTCCATCGACACGCAACTCGTCAAGTCGCAGCGCCGTTACCCCAGTGCCGCTGTAGGCGTTCACGACGACGGCATCGACATACGGATCCTTCAAGTTCGCGTCGGATCCGTGCTCACCACGCAACGCCATGGTCTTCAGACGTAGCGAACGTTCAATCATGCCAATTCCGATCGACGAAAACTCACCTGAGTTTTTGTAGCTTGCGCCGTACACAATCACCGAGGCGGGGCGGCGCGAGGGTTCCGGACGCAAGTAGGGAAACCGAACACGAAATCCGATCCGCGCTCCTGGCCTCGCGCTCATCACAGAAACGTTCGCCGTCAAGCCATCAATGGGGACGATCGGTTCGATTGGGTAGGCCAATACTACCTCGGTTCCATGCGACGCTGTCATCGTCACGACTTCGCACGCGCGACCGTCGATGCCGCCATCAGCTAAATGCTTGTGCGCGACAATGCGTGCGTCGCAATCCGAGGTGTCCAGGTGCCAACGCGGTGGATAAGCATCAAGGGAATCATAAAGTTGGGCATGGCAGGGCGGCACGGATAACGCCAATCCCGCAAACGCAAAAACCAGCCTGCAAAGCACAATGCGCAGGGTTTGCCAGAGCGGATCGACCGACGCTGATTTCAATTCGGATTGCCTCGGCAAAGACATTGATCGTTGACCACAGGGCTCGGATGCGAAACAATCAGCCGCAGTTGCTCGTTCGTTCCTTGCCACAGTGATCTACTCCTGTGCGACAACCCGCTACCAGCAACTCACAGCCGAGATGTACGGCAAATGCGACAACGTGTTGAGAAAAAAACACATCACGTCGAAAGCCGTCTCTAAAAACGTAAAACGTTTCCATACCAAGATTTAGGGCATCAAGCCAAGAGGAAGTCGGTTGAAAAAATGCAACGTTGCATTTTGACAACACCCTTGGATCGATCATCCTAAGTCCTTTGCCGGAAACGCCTTACAATCGAATCAGAACTCTCGGCCAGGGAATCGGCACTTTAGATGCGATGGATAGCAAAGCATTACAAGACACTACTTGCTGATTTCACTCTACGGAGCATACCCGAATGCCTAAGACCATTGGATCGACCAACAAGCTTAACGAAGACACCCCTGTAGAGTTGCAAGAGATGATCAACGCGATCAATTCGCTTCCCGCACGTTACCGCGATGTTGTATCGCCAGCGTTAGAGCGAGTCGTTGAGTGCAGCACCCGCCGCCGACGCATCCTGAACTTGGTTCAAGAAGCGTTGTCGCAGCTTCGTTTGGACATGAAGTATTTGATCTTCGACCTCGAAGCAACACGCCGTGAACGCGATTCGTACCGCGAGCAACTCGAAGAACGCGGCGACGCCTAGAGCCTTGTCCAGACTTAAATGGGGTATCAGCCCGTAGCGGAATTCGTCAACGGCTTGTTGATTTAGTGAGCCGCTCGCGCGTGAGCGGCCGGGTCCCACGCCTTACCCGGTGCCTTACGGCCCACGGCTCACAGTTGCGATTGGCATTTTGGTTAAATCAACAAGCCGTCAAGACTTTCGGCGAATCCCAGAACAAGGCGAAACTCTTGACGCGGCGACCTTTTCCGGCGGTTTGCCGGAATTGACGTATGAATGCACTCAGGGGTAAACCGGACGCTCTCTTTAGCGCGGTGCCGACCCATCCGATTCGACTCTCTCGAATGCCGAATCGCTCGCCAAGTTTGACAGGAGGTTTTCTAAACTATGCGCATTTTCACGTATAGTCGCTCTGGTTTGCCAAGATGATCCGCTGCGAAGTCGTAGAATATTGTCCTGACTGGCGTTCTGACCAAAGCTCAATACCCGGGTCGTGGAACTTTCCAACACCCGACATGATTTATCCGCGTGATACCAACGGTAGCAATGAATACGAAGAAGCAAGTTTTCACAGGTTGCATCCCTGCATTGATGACGCCCTGCGACACGAAGCAAAATCCTGATTTCGACGCTCTTGTCCGCAAGGGCAAACAGTTGATCGACGGTGGAATGAACGCAGTCGTCTACTGTGGTTCAATGGGCGACTGGCCACTGTTGACCGACGCGCAGCGCCAGGAAGGTGTTGCACAACTCGTCCAGGCTGGTGTTCCCGTGGTCGTAGGTACGGGGGCTCAAAATTCAAAGATTGCTGCGGAGCATGCTGCTCACGCCAACCGCGTCGGAGCCGCTGGCTTGATGGTGATTCCTCGTGTGCTGTCACGTGGGACATCGGTTGCGGCACAGCGTGCTCACTTTTCAGACATTCTATCCGCGGCCGGCGACATTCCCGCGGTGATTTACAACAGTCCCTACTACGGCTTTCAAACCAAGGCCGATTTGTTCTTCGATCTACGCCGCGAACATTCCAACCTCGTCGGGTTCAAAGAGTTCGGCGGTGCCGAGTCGCTCAGCTACGCAGCCGAGCACATTACCAGCGGCGATCCTGATTTGGCATTGATGGTCGGAGTCGACACTCAAGCATTTCATGGATTCGTACGCTGCGGTGCCGTCGGCGCCATCACGGGGGTCGGAAACGCGTTGCCGCAGCAAGTGTTGCGGTTGGTCGAACTATGCGAAATGGCTGCGACCGGCGACGTCGAAGCACGACGTTTGGCGTATGAACTGGAAAACGCTATGGCTGTGTTGTCCAAGTTCGATGAAGGCCCGGATTTGGTGTTGTACTACAAGCACTTGATGGTCCTCGAAGGCGATGAAGAGTACCAGCATCACTTCAATCCGTCGGACGCGTTGAGCAAAAGCCAGCAGGCATTCATCGAAGACCAATGGCGGCTCTTCAAAGATTGGTGGAGTCGTTGGCCTGGAGCTAAGGGTTAAGGCTACGTTTCAATTTTATTTTAGGGTAGCGGAACTCGTCAAGAGTTTCGTCCTTCCAGCTAAACATCGAAAGTCTTGACGACTTCCGCTACGACTAGAATGTCAGTTAAACGGCGAGTGAGAGTTCATGGTAGCACCGAGACTTCGACTGCTGATTTAGTTGGCGGTTTTGGCGAACGCTGTGAAGCATTTTTTGTAG
>CAXBHV010000764.1:0-4327 GCA_963974855.1 uncultured Rhodopirellula sp.
GAGCTACTATCTACGGCGCGGTACGCAAACTGGCAAAGCGGCGAATTTCAAACGTTCGTGTTTGAGGGTTCGACTCCCTCCCTCGCTACTTCGACATCAACGTCATCACCAATGGAGAACGACTCATGAGAAAGGAACAGTACCACTACGATTATGTCCATGTGATTCACGACTTCCTCGATGAGTCGGAATGCCAAGCGTACATCGCACTCGCAGAGTCATTGGGTTTCGATGACGCGCCGATCACGACCTCCGCTGGAGCAGTCATCCGAAAGGACGTCCGAAACAACACGCGAGTGATGAAGGACGACCTTGAAGCTGCGGCAGACTTGTGGACGCGAGCCGAACCTTGGGTCGTGTCACCTTGGCGAAGTCGTCGAGCGATCGGACTGAATGAGCGATTGCGTTTTTACCGCTACGAACCCGGACAGACGTTTGCCCCTCACTATGACGGGGCGTTTGAACGAGAGAATGGCGAGCGAAGCGAGTTCACCTTCCTTATCTACCTGAATGATGAGTTTTCTGGTGGCAGCACCGGTTTCTTTCAGCCCGGACGATTTCACGTGCAGCCGAAGACCGGAAGCTTGCTGCTGTTTCATCACCCGCAACTGCATGAAGGTGCAGTCGTTGAATCGGGAACCAAATATGTCTTGCGTTCGGACGTGATGTACGAATCGCAAGCGTAAACATTTCGCTGCTCTGCGAAAGCGGGGCGGCGATTCAAACAGCCAAGTGGTGGAACCTGCAAGTCACGCAGGCACCAGAATGTCGTGCGCAGAATCCTAGAATACGGTGCGGCCTGCGAGTTCAACCCTCGCCTTGGCTACTTTCACTCTCAAAGGTGAAACAACGATGCGGGTGAGCCAGGCTCATCCGGGCCTCATAAGCCTGGACCGTCGGGTGCGACCCCCGAACCCGCTACTTCGATGGTCGAGTACGAACTAACTTGCGTCTAAAGTATCAGGTTTATTTACCGAATCGAGCATCTGTTGTATCTCATCGACGCTCATGTCCTCGCCCCTGGCGACATTTTCATTTGGTCGCAACTTCGCTTGGTGTGAGATACCTGTTATCAGGCCTTCAATCGCAGCTACATTGATAAAGAATTCGACGTCGTCAGGTGACTGATTCGTCCATTGATTATCCGTCGCTCTGTCTGCGATCAGTTCATTTGAAAACTTGATTTCCGTTCCATTCATTTTCAGATCGCAGTACAGCGCCCATGCATAAAGACCCAGAGTCTGAATCTCCACTGCCTTCTTTGGGTGCTTCAACGATTGTGAATCAACTAGATCATTGGTCAATTGCCGCCAGATCAGATCTTGGCGTTTGTTCATTTCCGTCATGACGATTTTTGTCCCTTGTTTGAAAACCCGCGTGTTTGCCAACGGCAGTCACCAGATTTTGATTATACGGGCACAGATGATGAGGCAGCGAGGCCATAGGAACCAGACGCTGCAGAGTTCGCCCCCAGCAACCTTGGGAGATGGTCGAGTACGCAAACAGGCAAAGCGGCAAGCATGAGAGGTTTATCAAATTGATTTTGCTGGTTCGGTTCCTGAATCGACTACTTCAATCCAAACATGATCGCGTGGTCCAGCGGCTAAGACGCCTGCGTGACAAGCAGGAGACC
Organism: uncultured Rhodopirellula sp.; assembly: GCA_963974855.1. Lineage (GTDB taxonomy): Bacteria > Planctomycetota > Planctomycetia > Pirellulales > Pirellulaceae > Novipirellula. The sequence continues at coordinate 1,634 of CAXBHV010000764.1, forward strand.
GATGGTTCGATTCCATCCGTGATCACTGAAGCAAACGGTCTGTAAGTGTTGCGGCAGCACGCGTCTGTGGTATGGACGAAGACCTGGTTCAATTCCCGGACGGACCTCTGACAAATACAAATGGGCTGGCATGTTCCAAGTCGGCGACTGATCCTTGCAAGATCGGTGGAAGGGTTCGATTCCGTTCTGGTCCACTCGAGATGACTTACGGAAGGCAGCCGGATACGGTTTGCCGGGCCGCACTGCTAACGCGTGCCACCTTCGGGTGATGAGGGTTCGACTCCCTCGCCTTCCGCTTGTTTGCAACGGCTCGATGGTGAAACGGACATCATCTCTGGCTTCTAACCAGAAGTTCCGGGTTGGATTCCTGGTCGGGCTACTGATGCGACAAACCAAGCCGACGTGGCTCGATGTAGAAAGGCACCGCTCTGTAAAGCGACCCATGCTGGTGCGAACCCAGTCGTCGGCTCTTGTGACTATGAATGATGAAGACAATCAAATGACTCGCGGGTGTGCTGGACAGCATGGCAGTCTTCGAAACTGTCGGACCAGGTTCGATTCCTGGGCGAGTTACTCGGCTTCAACTCGAAGCCGCTTTTCAAAATGTTCTCGGAGTGTGCCGGAATAGCACGCGAATTTGCGAAGGTCGTAGACCAGGTTCGATTCCTGGCGAGAGCACTTAACACGACGCCACGATGAAAGGAGGCCGATGATGACAAAGAACGACAATGACAACGCATTGGCCCACGGCGCTGGTGCCGGCTTGCTTGCACTGTTGGGAATGTTCGGTCGATGTGCCGACGATGTTGCCCGAATCGGAGTCAACAGCGTCGATGACGTGGGGCGAGCGTGCATAAGAAGCACAGATGACATCGGCTCGCTGGTGTCTCGAAGCGGTGACGATCTGCTACGTCCGATCGATGATTTCCATACTGCGAACTACATCGACGACTTGCAGTTCGAGGTATCGCCCCCACGGATCGTCCTGAATGAGAGTGACGAAGGCGTTTCAATCGCGCCGCACGTTGCCAAGGAAGTCGCGGAAGCAACGTTCAAGATCATTGATCTGAACCGCAACGAAAACGAGAAGTAACACGGTCGCCGCCGAACCGACGGTGACTCATGACGCTGGAGCCAGATGGCTAGGCAATCCGCCTTCGGCGGATCGAAGTGGGTTCGACTCCCACCGGCGTTGCTGACTGATCGACTGCAGACTCGGATTACATCTTGAAAATGTGAACCATCTGAGTTGTCCCTTCGCCGATTGGTCTTTTCACAATTCAACGCTTTCACACTCAAACCGGAGCAGAACGATGCGATACGAACACCAATATGACGAAGACAACGCACGATGCTTTCGAGCCGATGAGCAAACGTCGTAAAGGCTACCCGTCGGAAACGACAGTCAAACGTGGAGTCCGAATTATCCAAGGCAAGCAACTCGAGGAAAAGCTCGGTCGCAACGACCTCTGCCCATGTGGCAGCGGTCAGCGATTCAAACGTTGCTGCCTACGATCGGGGCGTCTGTGATGGCGTCAATCGCGACGACTACTTTTAGGGATATTGATTCACATTGAACACGATCACTGTACTGGCGATAGTAAGATGACGAGCATCGCCATTCGAAAGTATCAAATAAGCGATATTGAACCACTCCTCGACGCTGTGCTGGAGTCGAAACCTGAGCTGTCTCTCTGGATGCCTTGGTGCCATCGAGACTATGGACAGGTGGATTCCGAGAACTGGGTTCGAAGTCGACCCAACGCTTGGGAATCCGATACGGAATGGAGCTTCGTCGTAGTAGATTCCAGTAACAAAATTCTTGGTACCTGCGGATTTCATCACCTCGATATATCTAGCGGAGTCGCGGAGTTGGGCTACTGGATTCGTTCAGGTTGTACTCGATGCGGTTTCGGATCGAGAGCAATTCAGATTGCATGTGAATGGGTGTTTCGCGAGCGAGAAATCCACCGAGTCGAAATATTGATGTCGACAAAAAACACGGCAAGTCAACGTGCGGCGGAGAAAGCCGGAGCAAAATGCGAGGGCACGCTCAGCCAGCGCTTGCTTCTCGGCGACAAACGACATCATGCGTTTCTTTACTCAATCTTGAAAGACGACAGAACGCTGGAGCCAGATGGCTAGGCGGCCGGCTGCAACCCGGTTTAAGTGGGTTCGACTCCCATTAGCGTTTCTTGATCGACCAACTGACGAATCGGAATACATCTTTGCAAAAGAACCGTCTGATTCACACTCCTTCGCTGGCCGATCACAACATAAAGTTCAACTGCCTGCTGGGAATACATCGTAACTATGACGACCCTAAGGTATCGAACTTCCGGGCGACCGGAAGCAGTGTGAGCGTCGGCGGATCTCTCTGAGAATCGTCGCCGCGTGCCCACTGTCGACAGCATTGCTGTCGATAAGAGCGGTTTCTCAGCAAACAACTTCGTTGGACTTTTACAAAACACGGCGACTGCCGGTTCGGAATACATGCACCGCCAAAGCTGATGCGTCCAGTGAGTCTGGGGATCGTGGCGACACGATCGGTAGGTTCGATTCCTACACGACTGTGATCTGACCACTACTTCGTCGCCGCTTTTACAATACACGACTGACTGCCGATTTGGAGTACATGGGTAAGCGTTCGGCAGGACTAGCGGCTTTTCAGCTTTCTACGGCGGGCGCGGCGGG
>CAXBHV010000765.1:0-4324 GCA_963974855.1 uncultured Rhodopirellula sp.
TTGGTCGACGCGTTTCAGCCTTCGTTTTTGGGAGCTGCTGATGGGTCAACCACGACCGACGGCGACGCCTTGTCAGCCGGTTATCGATTCGAGTCAACGTTCTTCTCGTGTGGATCGCAAACGTCGATTGGAACCGACATGATTTACTTGAATCAAGAATTGAACGAATACGATTTCTACGATCCCGACCCCAACGACAACAACTTTCCGATCCCTCGCAGTGATTCCATCGACGTGGGTGCCTATGTCGAACGGATTGTCCAGTGGGATGATGACGTTGTCGTGACGGCAGGAACGCGGATTGATGGCGTCTTTACCGATTCACGCGACATCGTTGCCGGCGTGCCTGAACCGCTCAGCGTGCTCGAAGAAACGTCGTTGGACAAAGAGTTCTTGTTGGGATCAGCCTATCTGACCGCGAACCGCGATCTGGGCGGAGGATGGAACAGCAGTGCGGGAATGGGCTTTGCGATGCGGCAGCCCACGCTCACCGAAATGTACGCCGAATACACATTCATTGGGTCGCTGCAACGAGGGTTAACGTTCTTGGATGGCGATCCCGAGTTGAGTTCCGAGCGACTTTGTCAATGCGACCTCGGACTGGAATACACTTCCGATGACGTTCTGTTTGGCGTGCATGGACATCATGCCTGGATCCAGAACTACATCACTTACGATTTGTTCGATCCCGCAGGAACGGTCGATGGTTTCCAGCAAGGAGCGTCGTTCGTCAACACGGATTTGGCGACGTTGTGTGGTTTCGAGACCTATGGGCAAGTGGACTTGACGTCGATGCTGTCGACGTTTGCCGTATTGACTTACCTGGACGGACGCGATCGAACTCGGTTGGATCCATCACGTCATACCGGCGATCCTTATCGCAGCGGCAACAGCACGGTCGACTCAGAGCCACTTCCTGGCATCGCTCCGATGGAAGCTCGAGTCGGTTTCTTGATTCATGATCCAAGTCCAGAGGATTGTTGGGGCGTCGAGCTAGCTGCCCGCATCGTCGACAACCAAGACCGAGTGGCAACGACGTTACAAGAAATTGAAACGCCCGGATTCACTGTCTACGACATTCGCAGTTACCGACGTTTCGGCGACTTATTAGTCACCAGTGGTTTTGAGAACGTGACCAACAAGTTCTACCGTGAGCACATCGATTACCGCTCCGGTCGAGGCGTCTTTCGCCCCGGTTTCGCCTTCTACGTCGGCGCCGAACTAACCTATTAACGTGGGACAGGTTTTCAACCTGTCATCGGGTGCAAGGCAACGATCCCAAAGGGATTGATTTCTCTAGGGCTGCGATGCTGGCGGAACATTTGGGGACAAATGTTCTACACTGTGGGATAGGTTTTCAACCTGTCATCAGGTGCAAGGCTCCTATAATAAGCCTCTCGCAATCACACTAGCGAAGTATTTCAAATGAGGGTATTGATGGACGAAAGTCTTCGCGACTTTCGCTACGTAGAAATATCCTCCAGCCCCATGAATGGTAGCCAGATTTTTGCGATTGAAGAAAAAGCTAATACTGATGACAGGCTAGAAGCCTATCCCACATTGTTAACCGCAGACGCGGTTGCGGCCGGAGCGTTTGGCTTCGTATAGCTGCTGGTCTGCCGCACCTAGCAGTGCACTGGACGTTTTAGGCTGACTCGGGTCTAAGACGGCAAAACCGAAACTAGCCGTGATCGGCAACGCTCCGGCGGCGGTGTCAAACGGAGTATCCGCAACGACCGCGCGACAGCGATCTGCTATTTCTTTGGCTTCCTGGGGTCCGGTTGCCGCCAGCAGCAAGCAGAATTCTTCGCCACCGTAACGGGCCAACAAGTCGTCGCTGCGACAAATGTCGCCCACTCGTTTGCCAAACGTTCGAAGCACCTCGTCACCGACCAAATGCCCGTACGTGTCATTGACCGATTTGAAATGGTCAATATCGACCATCACCACCGACAGCTCTAATTGTGCCCGTGTCGAACGAGCAATTTCGCGATTCAACGCTTCCATCAAATACCGCTTGTTCATCGTGCCAGTCAACGCATCACGCGTCATTGCGCTGTAGACCGTCTCGTGATACTGCGTCTCGACGCATCCAGCCGACAAGAACCGAAACAGGAAACTTCCAATTCGAATCGTATCGCCGCTTCGCAATGAACAGTCCGATTCGATCACCTTTTCGTTGACAAAGGTGCCGTTGGTGCTGCCCAGATCACGAACCACGTAACCATCTTGCCCGCGAATCAACATCGCGTGCTGACGCGAAACACTGTTGTCGAACAGCGGAAGGTCAGTTTCAGGTGACCTGCCGATCGAAAACTCTTCCTGTTCCAACAACTGCATGCCTTCAATCACGTCTGGCGGGTAAATCTGAACCAAACAACATTCGTCCTCCGCAGTGCTTGGATCGACAACCCGTTGTCGTCGCAACGTCGCCTCGGCGATATCGGCGCCAACGTCAGGCATAGAAATTGCCGAGAGATCGGTCACATCGTGACCAGCGGAGGCTGAGTTTGTCATGGTGTTCAGTACTTCCTCGAGATAGCTATGCAAACAATCGTGCGAGACGCTGCTAGCCAGAGTATTGGATTGCTTTCACAAACATGGGTTACGCCCTACAAAAACGAGCGGACCAGCGGAGGTCATTCACTCTGTCGCGGGTGATTCGATGTCAGTTGGGGCAATCATGTCGATCGTGCCGATCAATTCGCTCGTGGTCGGCGGCGGCTGTAAGTGGGTAATTGCATCGCCGAGTCGCTCAAACCGTACCGATTGCTCGACGTTTAGCGGCTGCGAAGCAACCAAGCGATGTTGACGTCTTACCGAGTCCAAGTGTTTCGCCAGCACATCGTGATCCCCTTGGTTCGCGTGGTGGGTGGCAAGCAGCATCTCGGACCGCATCCAATTCAATGTGTCATCGATCGTCAAGGCGTCGTAGTCCTGCAGTATTTCAAACGCGGACGTCGCCTTCGTTGCATGTTCGATCGATTCGGTCGCGACGACGCTCGCGGACCCCGACGTGTCCATCGTCATCATCGCCAATGCGTGATGTGTTTGGGCATAGCGACGCAGACGGTCCGCAGTCACCTGTTCTTGCAAAAGTGCTTCGTAGGTCTGCAATGATTGACGGAGCAACTGGGACGCGAGTGCGGGATTCCGGCTGCTTCCATACGCCAACAATTGATCTCGGCGGTCGCCAAATTCAGACGATAAAATCCATCGTCATCCGTCATCCGCCACGCGGTTTCAAGCATCCGAATCGAAGCTTCGAAGTCATCGGTTGCCTCGTCACGACGCCCTAATACGACGAAGCTGTTTCCCCGTTGCAGCAGCGCGTGAGCGAGCGATTGCAGATAGTCAATTCGATCGGGATCGATGGACAACCAGTTGTTCAAATCGTCGATCAAGACCGACCATCGTTCCGCAGCAAGCTGCGGCTGGCCCGACTGTGTCAATCGTCGACAGTTCTCGGTTTGGATGTTTTCCGACAATCGGCGATCCCCCACCGTGCCGCGACGATGGGTTAACCAGCGAGCCACTTCGATCGCATGCTCGTACGTTTGCTCGTCCCACGGGCAATCACTCCGCTGATTGGCGATCGCTGCGAAACGTTTCGCCATTTCCACTCGCACATACGCGGACGCAGAACGAGCGGAAAACGAATCCAGGTTTTGGTCAGGGTCGCTCGGAGTGCTGGCGTAGAGCGGATCGACAACCCGGCGTAACCACGTCTGCGCCTCGCTGATACGCTCTCGCGAGGGCAGTTTGGCGTTGGCTTGATCGCTGATCAACAACTGGCCGATCAACGAATGGATGCGTTCGAGTTCAAACAATCGCTCGAGCGAATTCATGGTGCTCGGTTGCGAATCCGCAGTCGCTGACGTCGAGACTCGCGTGACCCTTAGACCAAGCGATTCGGAGCTGCCCGTTTTATAATGTGGGGCCGATTCTTTAGGCACGCCCGAATGCAAAAGTGATTCTGCGGCCTGGTAATGCTGTTGTGCTTGCTCGGTCTTGCCCGTCAAACGATAGAGATCGCCCAGTCGCAGCGACGCCTTGGCCCGCTCGAGCAGTGCAAGCTGATCGGTATGGCGACTTGAAATTTCGGAGGGTTCGTTTTCGGACGCTGCGATTGCAGTTTCAGAGGAGGTTGTTGCCGCGAGGTTTTGCTGAGTGATGCGATCGTACTGGCCAATCGCCCGCTCCAGCAACTCGGAACGCAGCGTTGCCATGCCGGGATAGAATTGAAGCGATCCGCTCAGTTCGACGAGCCAGGTGTCGGTCGCCTCACGAGCTTCGGCAAGACTCATAATGGCCTCGTGGTGAG
>CAXBHV010000766.1:0-4320 GCA_963974855.1 uncultured Rhodopirellula sp.
CACAAAGACCGCAAGCACCGCGACCACCGGAATCATGAAATTACCAATCGAATACACCCAATCTTGAGCAAACGATTTTGATGGAATGCCTGTGAACGTCAGCGAGCTTAGCATCGTTGCAAAAATGCTGCAGCCAGCGGCCCACCATGGAATCGTCTGGCCTCCGCGAAAGAAATCGTTCGTGTTCTTGTTCTTGTTGGTGAAGTAAACGCCAACGCCTACCATCGCCAATAAATAGCCAAATAACACGATGTAATTGACCGTTCCGAAGTGGCGAGTTGGGCTGGTCGGTGTGACGCGATACACCTCAGGCGATCGTACACGCGGACGAACTTCGCCGCTTGGAATGATGATCGAATCGTCCCACTTGACCGCGATCGTGGTGACATGATTTGCGGGCGTTGCGCCAGCTTCCACCCAGGTGTTGGTGATCGTATGGTACGCGAGCGATTGATTGATAAAGCCGGGATGATCGTCCTGGAGCTCATTTCCGCTGAGAAAGAGTGATCCGTCCGCGCCGCCCAGCACGAAGATGTGGCTTTGTCCAAATCCAATCCCCGTGCCCGCCATCACACACCGCGGGGCCTCTGTTCGCTTCCGCCATTGCTGTGTCGTGGGCGTGTACTCCCAGACGTCTCGGAGGAAGTCTACTTCGTCGCCGTCCTGTCGCCTGCCGCTGATCACATAGACACAGTCGTGGTAACCGTTGTGCTGCGCGACGGTCAGATTAAACGCGCGAGGCGGACCCGGACACGGCGGAAGCTCTTTCCAAACGAATTCCTTCGGGTTGTCTCGCTGTGACAAATCTAACGACCAGAAACTCGACATCGCAGACTCGAGTAACGCATCCTTTTGGCCGCCTGCCAAATAGATCGTATCACCGGATAACGTCGCCGCTCCGTGCGCACAGGGCCCCGGTAGCGACGGATATTCCTCGACCGTGACTTTTTCGCCATCCCACTGCAGCAAGAAGACTTCGGCAAAGGTGTCCGATGCGTCGTTTCCACCGATACAGACAACGCCGTCAGCAGTCGACACGGCCGCGCCATAAGCGATCGGTTTGGCGAGTTTGCCGCCGTCTTTCCACTCGTAACCGTTACTGTCTTTTCCGAGGCCGTTTTTGACGAGTACGAAGATCTCGTCATACCATTGTTTCTCGTTCTCCCAAACCGGTTTGGCAAAGTTTGCACCCCCTGCGACGATCAATGCGTCGTTGTGGACACCTGCATAGGGCCCCGCAAATCCGAGCTCGTCTGGCACCGGTGGCAGTTCGTTCCAAGACAACCATTGAGGCTCGTCGGACCAAGTCTTTGAACTGGCGGACATCGACACAGAGCCAATGCAAAGGCAGGCAAGCAAGAGCGATACGAAAAACTTTCTCATGACGAAATCGCTGAAAGACGGGGACTTTCCTGTGACCAATCGAAGTATCCAAGCAACGATAAATCGCTTCGCAACGTTTCAATTGCGGAATCCAACAGTCGCCCCTGAGGCAGACGACAGCCACCCATATCGAATCCCTTCATGCCAAGTACAGCTTTCATGGCGGCGTGAAACGGGTACCTGCCTATCGTCCGAATCATCTCTACCGATAGCGACTGTAGACGGCGAGCTTCGACCAGATCCCCTTGGTGAAAGGCTTCCGTGATTCCAAGATACAACGGAGCCGCGATGTTAAATGTGCTGCCGATGGATGCGATAGCGCCTGTTGCCAATGCGCCGAGCATCATTTCGTCACAACCCCACACAACATCGAATCTTGCCGGGTCGAGCTCCAAACACTGCTGAAACTCATACAGCTTGGAGTCGGTGTACTTCAACCCGACAAGATTGGGAATTCGTTGGCCCCCAAGTTTCAGAAATTCAACCATATCCAATGTGGAACCGGTTAGAGCGGGAATGTGGTAGTAGTAGAACGGCAGCTCCGGCGCACCACCGGCAACTTCAGCCATGCAATCAACCAGCGTGTTGACATTATTGACGCTGAAGTACGACGGACAGGTCGCCGAGACATGGGTCGCTCCAATCTGTTGAGCATGTGCAGCAAGCTGCTTCGCTTCGGCGAGACTGTTGTGACCGACCTGGATGATGACAGGCACGCGACCACCGGCAGACTGGACGTATGCCTCTGCAACCCGGCGCCGTTCGTCACTACTGAGCGACATTCCCTCGCCGGTACTTCCGCACACGTAAAGACCGCTGATGCCTTGGGCGATCAGCCACTCAGTCATCGCCTCGATCGGATCAAGATTCAGCTGACCGTCATCATGCAGTGGTGTGTACGTCGCCGCAATTAACCCGTTCAGTTTGTTATCAATCATTCTTTTGCCGTTGTTGGTAACCGATGTTGTAAAATGCTGGACACGTAAAGTTCACAGTCCGCGCGACTGATCCAAGTCACGCAAACTCCGAATTGCAGAACGCAGATCAGTGCTGCGTTACAGCTTAATCATTAATCAATAGGGCAACGGAACTCGCGTGCGAGTTCCGGTTCGTTCGGGTGATCCGACGAAAGTCTTGACGACTTCCACTACTTTAGAAACCCCAAAACCAAAGACTGACGAGGCACTAGAAGCCTTGGTCGATCGTCTCACGACTGGCCTTGGTTCCCAACGCTCCCCACAATCCATAAGGACTCTTGGATCCCGGTGGTAGCGTGGCGCCGCTGCCGTTATGGGATACCATTGCTCCTCCGCCCGCTTCGATCGAATCGGTGATAAACTTGATCGCACCGTCACCCATCAACACGTGACAACCACCTTGATGCCGACTGCTGGGCGAAAAGATGCCCCATCGGAAAATGTCGGAACCGGATGTGTCGTAAACCACAGGAGCGTTGGGAGGCAGGATCGTCGTCATGCCAGAGAATATGGCTAGCCCGTAAGACCATTTGTAGCCTCGCATCTCTTCGTTGCTCCCATTGATGCTGGCTGTCGCATCCCAAAACCTGGGTCGCGATGGATCGATTTTTTCGTATGCCTTTTTAGGATCAAGATGGTGGCCATTGATGCCACCTCTTGGTTGCGTGGTGACATCTCGATCACCCAAGTCCGTATTGAATTCACCGGCCATGATGGTGTTGGAAAGTCCGTCAAGCACGTCGCGAAACTTCGGCTTGAGACGACCGTGAGCGAAGATTCCGCGGTTGACGTTATTCGCGTCGGCATACGTGGAAACCGGCTTTCCGTACTGATCGGTGATTCCATTGTATTGATAGTAGAGCGAGTCCCCGAGACAGACGCCATAGTTCGTCCGGCCTTGTGCCGGAAGTCCCACGCCCGGGTCACTTGGACAACGGAAGGAAGGGATGTTAGTCAACCAAGGCTTGTATTCGCCCTGAGCGGTATGGTCGGCGATTTGCATCCAAGGGCTCGGTCCCATCGCGGCGTATGCGGTTCCCGAGGCGACTTGAAACGGGTTGCTGATCTGCTCCCAAAGTGCCTGTTGCTCAATGAATGGGGTGATGCCGACCAGCGCGCTGAGCTGGTTCATGTTTGTCCCGCCACCGCTGGCCGTCGGTGTATAAGTGGAACCCCAACTTGCGCCGGATGCGCGTGTGGTTCCACCGGCCTGAGCCGGTAGTTGCCCGTAAGCGGAATGGTAGTTGTGAAACGCCAATCCGATCTGTTTGAAATTATTGCTGCAACTCATTCGCCGAGCTGCCTCGCGAGCCGCTTGTACGGCTGGCAGCAACAAACCGACGAGGACACCGATGATTGCGATCACCACCAGCAACTCGACTAATGTGAAACCGCGATTACGTCTGACATTCATAAAACACCTCTGTAAATCAAAACTGGGAAAAGATCAAAACTAGGAAAAGGAGAACAACAAGCTTTTGCTTGTTCTAACGCGGAACCTCGGTGGGTCCATTGAAACCCGCTGGCTCGGCTTGACCACCGCGTGCCGCGGCCTCGGGGTTTTCTTCTAGATAGCGCTCCAGCTCACCAGGCTCAGGGGACAGTGCGTTTTGGCTACCGCATCCCGTGGCGACTAAGCAGAGTGAAAGAACGAACAATTTTAGTAGGCTCGACCGCATGACAAATCTCCTGAGAGAGGTTCTGAAGTGGCCCCCACGCAAGCCACGTTATGGCATGTTATAACACGAAAGTGCGCAAGTAAAGCGAGAATCTTAAATTTTTTTGTTGTTTGCACCGGCTTCCGCTGCACGCACAGTGGATTTGGCCGGGAATCGTGAGGATTTTGTGAGCCGACGGCGTTAGCCGCGGGCCTGTTTCCAACAATATTGACGAACCCCGCGGCTATCGGGCTGTTGATTTAATCGAAATGCAAATCGCAGTGGTGAGCCGTGGGCCGTAA
>CAXBHV010000767.1:0-4316 GCA_963974855.1 uncultured Rhodopirellula sp.
CTGACACCAAAACGGTCCGCAGCCGTGGCGGCAATCTCGAACCCATAGTGCCGATTCCCGATCCGCTGGTTCCCGGCGCCCGACTGCTGCCGTTCCCGCAACAGGAAGCGTTCACGTTGTTTGAAATCCCTGCTTCCGAACAAAACGCAGCTCCCGAAAATGACGCAGCACCTGATCAAGACGGGCCGCGAACAGTACGCGTGGTCTTGGAAGTCATGGTGGGCGGCAATGGCGACCGGACGGAAACCGGCGAAGTCTGCGTGGCGATCCAGCCCAACAGCGAAGGGCCGCTGTTTGTGTTGCAGCCCGACGCGTCGAGCCCGTTGATGCTGTCCGACGCGTCGGTCGAACCAGTACTGGAAAAATTGGAATCCGACTTGGTGGCATTCGAAGACGAGACACGACGCCGGGCCGCCGCATCGCAAGACGCATTCTGGCAGCAACGACACGAACTGGCCAGAAAAACCGTTACGCCTGAAAAAACACCCGGCACCGATTCCGACTCACATCCCATCGACCGCTTTGTGGCCGCTAAGATTTCGCAGGCGATCAGCCAAGCGGCCAACACCGACGAGGCAACCGCCGCACACTTCAACAACGAAGTGCTGCCGATCCTGCGAGATCAGTGTTTCCGCTGCCATGGTGAAAAGGAACAGGGTGGCCTGCGGCTGAATTCCCGCGAGCACGCGCTGGCGATGGGCGAGTCTGAAATGCCGGCCGTGGTGCCTGGGGATCCCGACGCCAGCGAAATGATCGTTCGGATTCGCGATCATGACATGCCGCCTACCGACGAAGGTCTGAGCGATCAGCAGGTCGCTACGCTGGAGCAGTGGGTCGCCGACGGGGCCGTGTGGCCCAGTCCGCCAATCGATCCAACCGCCGTAGCTCAATCGCTGTTAGTAAACGATGCCTCATTTCTCCGCCGAGCTTATCTGGACACAGTGGGCGTCGGTCCCGGTGCAGATGAAGCACGCGAATTCTTGGCCAGCAAAGATCTGGACAAACGCAGCAAGCTGGTCGAGCGGTTGTTGCAGGACGAGCGGTATGCCGACCACTGGGTCAGTTTTTGGATGGACTTGTTGGCCGAGAACCCCACGCTCCTGAATCAATCGCTCAACTCGACGGGGCCCTTTCGATGGTTCTTATACGAATCGCTGCGGGACGGCAAACCGCTGGACCGCATGGTGACGGAATTGTTGCTGATGCGTGGCAGTCCTCACGAAGGCGGTAGTGCCGGTTTTGCGATGGCTGGCGAGAACGATTCGCCGATGGCGGCCAAGGGACACATCGTTGCTTCGGCCTTCCTAGGCATCGAATTGCAGTGTGCCCGTTGTCACGATTCGCCCTACCACAGCACGACGCAGGAAGACCTATATTCGCTGGCAGCGATGTTGAACCGCAAATCGCTGGCGCCGCCCAAGACCAGTCGCGTGCCGGATGCATTCTTTGAGGGCATCGGACGCGAGTCATTGATTCGAGTGACGCTAAAACCAGACGTGCAAGTCCCACCCAAGTGGCCGTTTGCATCGTTCACTGGCGTCGAAGACGGTCCGCACATTGACGCTCTGATGCGTGACCCCAAGGATTCACGCGAACGTTTGGCGGCTCTGGTCACCTCGCCCGAAAATGAGCGATTTGCCCAGGTGGTCGTCAATCATTTGTGGAACCGTTTGCTGGGGGCTGGTTTGGTTCAACCGGTGAACGATTGGGAAGGCAAGACGTCCAGCCATCCGGAACTGCTGCAATGGTTGGCCGACCAGTTGGTGTCGCACGATTACGACCTGCGGCATGTTTTACAACAGATCATGATTTCGCAGACCTACCAACGCCAAGCGATCGGACGCAATCAACAGGCTGCCGCCGAGCAACGTTTCTTCAACGCACCGGATCCGCGACGTCTAGCGGGTGAACAGATCGTCGATTCGCTGTTCGCGGCATCTGGTCGCCGCATGGATACGGGCGAGTTGACGTTCGTGCACGACGGGGCTGAACCGATTACCACGCGGCAGAGCTTGGGCGATCCGCGGCGAGCCTGGATGTTTGCCGGGCTCAACAACGAACGGGACCGTCCCAGTTTGTCCTTGCCGCGAGCTCAACCGATCGTTGACGTGTTGGAAGCGTTTGGTTGGACCGGCACCCGACAGCAGCCGATCGCGGAGCGTGAAACCGATCCCAATCTGTTGCAGCCGGGGATTCTGGCCAACGGGACGCTGTCGATGTCACTGACCCGCGCGTCGGACCAAAGCCCGCTGGCGGAATTGGCTCTAAAGACTCCATCGCCTGAGGCACTGTTAGATACGCTGTTCCTGCGTTTCCTGGCGCGTTATCCCAGCGAACAGGAACGGGCAGACCTATTGCCAGCCTTAGTTGGCGGTTTCGAATCTCGCACGGTTCCTGCAGATCGCGTGCAAAGGCCACTCGCCCTGCCACCGCTGCCGCAATCGACTTGGTCTAACCATTTGGTCCCCGAAGCCAATGAGATTCAGGAAGAGTGGCAGCGCCGGGTGCAGCTTGGCCCTGCTGTCGATCCGCGACTGCAGCCCGAGTGGCGTGAAGTCTACGAAGATGTCGTTTGGAGCCTAGTGAACCATCGCGAGTTTGTTTGGGTTCCTTGATCCAATCCCTGAAAACCAATCCGTAATCCTGTACCGCAAGTCGTCAACGGTTTGTTGATTTCGTGAGCCGAGTCGCGTGAGCGGCCGGGTCCGACGCATTACCCGGGGCCTTACGGCCCTCGGCTCACGAGAGCAATTCGAATTTCGATAAAATCGACAAACCTTGACAAATCCCACTACGTCACGTGTTATCCCACGAATCTGAGACAAGCCATGCAAGATCCTACCCGACGACAATTTTTGGCCAGCAGTATGGCGGCCGCCGGCGCGCTGAGTGTTGCGCCAATCGTTCGAGGCAGCACGCCGCAAACGCTGCTGCAAGGCAAAGCCGAACACGTGATCTCAATTTGGCTCGGCGGCGGCATGGGCCAGATCGATACCTTTGATCCCAAAGTCAAAGGCGATCCCAAGTCCAAAAAAGCTGGTTCGTATTACGATTCCATCGACACCGCGGTGGACGGAGTGCAGGTCTGCCAGCACCTGTCGTCGATGGCTAAAGTGATGGACCGCGTGACCGCCGTGCGGACGGTCAATCACGGCGTGATTGACGAGCACGCGGCGGCCACGAATCGCATGCATACTGGCCGCGCGATCAGCGGTACGGTGACGTATCCCTCGCTCGGTTCGTTGATCGCGCACGAGCGCGGAGCGGCCAGTGACGACGCGCCGCCGTACGTGCTGATCGGTTATCCGAATGTAACACGCGGCCCGGGCTTTCTGGGATCCAAGTACGGCTACCTGTACCTGACTGAAACCGGCCGCGGACCCGCCGGGTTGTCTCGCCCCGACATCATTACGCCTCAGCGCCAGAGCCGACGCGAGCAATTTCTTGCGGACTTACGCAAAAACGCTGGCTCCACTGCGGTGACCGAATTGATCGACTACGAAGCCGCGATCGAGCAGAGTATGAAGCTGAGCGGTCCCGAGTTCAGTCGCGTCTTCGACCTGGACGGCGAACCGCACGATCTACGTAATCGCTACGGTGGCGAATTCGGACAACGCTGCCTGCTCAGCCGACGACTGATCCAGCGCGGCGTGCGGTTTATCGAAGTCAGCCACAACCTGAATTTCTTAAACGGCTCGGGCTGGGACGTCCATAACAGCGGTATCGTCAACCAACACAAGTTGATCCAAGAATTGGACACCGCCGTTGCGACGCTGATTGCCGACCTCCAGGACAAGAGATTGTTGGACAAAACCTTGATCGTGATCACTAGCGAATTCGGCCGTCCGCCAGAATTCGACAGCGGTGGTGGACGCGGCCATCAGGGTTCTGCGTTCAGCTGTGTGCTGGCGGGCGGTGGCTTGGCCCACTGCGGGGCGTTTGGCGAAACCGACGAATTGTCCAAGAAGATCGTCGCCGATCCGGTCAGTGTTCCCGACTTCTTCGCCACGATCTGCGGCTGCGTCGGCGTCGACTACAGCAAGTACCTGTACGCGGGCGACCGCCCGGTCCCCGTGACCGACCAAGGAACCCCGATCGCAAAACTGTTTGCCTAATGCTTCGACTACTCTTAGTCTTTGGGAAGCGGAACTCGTTAAGAGTTTCGTCCAGTTCAGGGGTTCGCCGAAAGTCTTGACGACTTGTTGATTTAGTCCAAATGCGAATTGCAATGGTGAGCCGTGGGCCGTAAGGCACCGGGTACCGCGTGGGACCCGGCCGCTGACGCGTCACGGCTCACTAAATCAACAAGCCGTTGA
>CAXBHV010000768.1:0-4311 GCA_963974855.1 uncultured Rhodopirellula sp.
TTCAGAGCGACGATTCGCCTGTCCTTTATTCGGCTGTCAATACCGCCTTAGATCCATTCCTTTCGTGAGAAAGTGACCGGCGCCCCGGCAACACACACTGCGATCTCTGCGTTTCGAACGCCAAGCACGATCATCCAAGAAGATGTGCATTAAAAATCGGTTCACAACGCATCGGCCCGCCGTTCATTTCAAAACTTCCAGGCCTTGCCTGCTTCCGATTCTTAATCGTAATCGTACTCTTAATCCTAATCTTCTCCGCTTGTCACGCGGTCCAGCGGTGCTTGCTCCGAGGGGATTAAGATTACGAGTTGCTTGCCCAAGGTCCAGAGCCCCAGCATCAGCCCATTGTCGCTCGGCTTTCCAAGCCGATAGCGTTCACTCACTCGCAGCAAACAGTTACATCGGCAATCTATCCCTAAACCTCGTGATAATTAACAGGCGTGTCCGGCAACCCGCCGTTGAGCACGCAAGAGTGTAGGCAGCGACGAGTGTTTTTCGACAGACGAATGTTGGGACAGACAAATAAATACAGATCGACGATTCGCCTGTCCTTCATTCGGCTGTCAATACCGCCTTGGATCCGTTCCTTTCGTGAGAAAGTGACTGGCGCCCCGGCAACATTCTCCGCGACTCAGCATTTCAAACCCGAGTACGATTTGGCAGGCGAATTGTTGTCGAGTCGGGTCACGATCGCCGTGCAGAACGGGGATCGTCCAATTTACTTTACGGGCATCGCCGCGACGATGGAGCGACCAGGATTTGTGACGCTATCGATTCCGCCGGAGGAGCGGTGGAGTGACTCACTTCGCTGGCTCACACGAGAACAGCAAGAGCGGTTTGCTACTGCCGAGTTTTTCACAATGCTACAAATGCAGATCACCGGCCGGTATTTAAAACTCCCTCCACACTCGCCACAGAAGTGAGCTGCATTCGGAGGTTGTAGTTCAAAGCTCAGGAAAAGACAGTCTTTACCACAAACAAGCTGGCTGCGATTTCGCTTAGAAGGCAACGGAGTACCGAAAACCCATTCCACAAACCGAAAGAATTTGCAGCAACGAACTGTACCTTGCCAGCAGAAATTGTTTAAAATCAGGAAAACCAAAAGCGAGACTCCAGCGTGGAGTCTCCTCCCCATCAAGTACGACACCGAGTCGTACATAACTCCGTTGCACGACCTCAGTTTTCCGAGGGGCTACCCGTTTGCCAGACATCTCCAGAGCTGAACAGGTTCTCAGCGAATCACTTGCACCTATTCTTCGCACACATGCGGTGGGCGACGCTATTGGAACGCTTCCAGAAGGAAACTACCTGCTTTCTTCGTTTCAGTTCTTTCTGCCTGAAGTGCTTCGTGAAATCCACGACGACTGGCGCTACGAGAGTCTCGACGGTGTCTACCCGAAGGTCTTCGCCAAAACCGGCGAACGGGAAATCGAAGTCATTGGCCTTGCCAACTTCATTACGGACCAGACTGTGACACCCGTTCATTTCCGCCTGCAACTATCCACGAATTGTGATCGCGTGTCTTGGATTGACCTTCGGTTGGGTGAGCACACCGGACGCGGTTGCCGCCGCGAACCGTGTGGGAGCGCAACCGTGCATGGCACGATGCTTCATGTTGTCGAACGTCTTGACACAATCGAGTGGTACTACCATGTCGGATATGGTGACCGGGAGTCGTAACTCGCCGGTCGCACAACATGGTTTTGACGCTGAGGCCTTCGGCCCACCTTCCTTGTTTGGCGACGCGGGCTGGCCTTGGTAGAATCACCCGTAGTTCAGACGCCGTTCGCTTCGCTCAGGGCGGTGTCGTAAAAACCTTCCGCTGGGATTTGGTGTTGTTTTTTGTGCGTGTTTTGCCGGGTCAGTTGGCCGTTGATTTCTGGCCCATTCTTGATTGTGACAAGAATGTGACAAAAGCTTGCTGATCACTGTTTATTCGTCGTTTGCATCATTCGCGTCTAAGTCGTCTACCTCCGGTTCATCGGGGTCAGAAAGTGTGTCGTCGGTACAGTCCGCCGGCACGTCCAGAATTGGTTCGATCTTTTCGATGTTGCGTAGTGAGGCTTCATCGTCACGGTGGAAGTAGCGTTTGGACATAGAGTCGGTTCGGTGACCCATCCAATCCATAACTGCTTGCTGTGAAATATTGTTCGCTGCGCAAATTGAATTGAAGAAGTGGCGTAGCGAATGAGCGGTGATCGATTGAAACTGTGCGTGAGGGAATTTGGGCTTGAGCGGTTTGAGGACATGCTTTCGCAGGTATTCCGAAAATATGTCGCAGCGAAGCTTGCCGCCTCGTGGTCCGTGTAGAAGAAGATCGTCATCGGAGGAGCGTGGCAGACTGTCTAGGACTGCACCAACGCGGGTGTGGATAGGCACCTTTCGACTGTATTTTGATTTTGTCTTCTTGCCACCCTGCCGTGACTCGTGTCGGATATGAAGGAATCCTTTTCCGGTTTGCTCTTCGCCGTCGATCCGTTCGATATCGTCGTATGTCATCTGTGCAAGCTCGCCGAACCGGAGGCCAGTGTGGCTGAGGATGACGACGGCATCGTGAAGCCATAGCTGATCTGGCAGTGTGCCAAGTTGTTCCAAGATAGCTTTCATCTCGTCTGCCGTCGGGCAGTACCGCGTGGTTTCCTTTGGTCGGTAGATTGGGTAGTCCAACGCATGACGTGGATCAAGACGTTTTTTCCGGATGAGATGGCGATGTACCTGACTTAACAAGGATAATTCAGTTGCAACGGTGCTCTCAGCACAGCTCTCTGAACGCCAGTTTGCGAATTCATCAAGAACGTCCTCGTTGACCTGCTCCCAGTAGCGAAGACTCTTCGATTCAAAAAATCGTTCGTGTGCCTTGAGCCCGCGTTCGTATCGGCTCTGAGTTGATGCTGCAATTCCCTTTGCTGCGTTCGGGCGTTTCATGTGCTTGCGAAACACGGTAAACCCAACTTCGATTGGAAGACCGAAGTCCGTGGTCTGATGCAGGAGGTGAGGCTCCGCCAAGCCAAGCTTCACCGCCATGTGTAGATCGAGATCGTGAACGAGTTTCTTGGCTTCTTCAAAGTCTTGTGTACCCAGGCTGTGTCGTTTCAAGTCGATCTCGTTGCTACGCCCGTCGGCTTGGTAGTAGCCGTTTCGCGTTGTCAGCAGCCAAGTGAAGTGGCGTCCGTCCACTCGATATGACTGATTTCGTTTCTTTTTGGCCATGAGTGGCTCCTCTGTACTATTTGCCGCGCGTCCAGTTCGGACGGCGTCGGGGGTGTGGTTCTGGTTTCTTCGTACCTTTTGCGGTCTGGTTTGGCTCCTCTGTTGGCACAGGTTGGGTGTGTTTTGCGCCGACAAGAAGACGTTCAAACGCGTCCTCGGGAATGTAGATATCTGTGCCGGGACCATCGGGTTGCGCGTATTCCAGGCGTCCCTTTTTGATCATTCGCCGCACCTTTGACATGGATGCGGGCACCGTGGCAACAAAGTCCTTCAGAGCAAGAAGCCGGCGCGGCTGTTCAGATTGGCGTTCCATCGTTCATCTCATGGCAAGGTCGATTGACACTGCTATGAAATTCGATTCGCCTGAAACGGTCGAGGGAAAAGGTGCGCGCACCTTTTCCCTCTGCTTATTCGATCGCCTGTCTTGGTTAGCAGTTTTGGTTACTGCCACCTGCTCAGCGGTATGTCGAGACACTCGCCGAGCTTCGGAACCTCTTTGCGGATCGTTTCAACGTTTTCAGCAAGAAAATTCGCGAATGCCTTATAAAGATTCACTTTCTTACCCACCACTTCGTCGGCGTAGCGATCATGAATGACCCGCCAGTAATGCTGGAGGCGAAACTGCCTGGCCAGCGAGATTAAACGTGGGGATTTCTTCGATGCTGGTCCGACGATTTCCAACCATTCGCTGAGGTGTTCGATGCCCACCGAAGGTTGAGTAGCGCGTATTCGTTCCAATACCGACCCGCGGCCTTTCACTGGGTAAGTATCGGGAATGAACGGAGCGGCACCACCGTCTCTGGCATTCTCGTTGTATGGACTGCAGGCGACAAAATGGGGCTCCAGCGGGACAGGTAGATCCAGCGTAGCAAATCTATCAAGCCGCCACTTCTTGCAAACATCACGAACCGCTTGTTGATGCTCTGGCCGAAAAAGCAAGTTGAACTGGCCCGCAGTGTCTGCCGGGTACGGCGGCGGCGTCCCCAGCGGAGAGCATTCTTGGCAACCTATCTGCCGAAGCGTCTGAACGTCAGATTGAAACTCTGCCCTCTGTGCCAACATGAGTGAGACAACTTTGAAGTTTTTCAAAGTCGAGGGCAC
>CAXBHV010000769.1:0-4301 GCA_963974855.1 uncultured Rhodopirellula sp.
CCGCTGGCGATTCAGGCCAAGGCGCGATCACGCGTCCTTCGGCTGGCTTGCCGTCTGCCGCTTCGCTGCCTCGCAGACTCGCGACATAGCTGGCGGCCAAGACCAATTCGTTGGGTGACAAGCGAGTCTTCCAAGCTGGCATCGCTCCGCCAGCCGCCCCGTTTTCGAGCACGTTCAAAATGTCGCCAATGTCTTTCACGTTTTTGTAAGCATCGTCGGTCAGGTTCGGTCCGACCAAACCGCCCCCTTCAGCCCCGTGACAGGAAACGCAATTTGTTTTGTAAACCGATTTACCCACTCGCAGCCAATTCGGTTCGTACAAGAATTTCACGACCGTGGCCCGGTCCATCTTTAGCTCGCCGATCTCAGCGAATTGCAAACGGATGTTCTCCGCGAGTGCTTTGTCATAGCGTTCGGTCGACGACCGTCCTTCGGCGCCGCCGTGGTAGAACGCGGCGTAGGGAAACGCAAACAGAATCGAGCCGATGAACATCCATTTCCACCAACCCGGCAGCGGATTGTCAAACTCTTGGATGCCGTCATAGGCATGGCCGGTCAACGGATCATCGGGGATCTCACCCACGATCGACTCTTGCTCGATACCATCTTGGTTTTTCGGATTATTGCCCATCGCGAGGAGTCTCCACATTGTCGGATAGCGGGATAGCTGCAAATCGGTCGGTCGCGTTACGCGACAATCGCATCGTGGCGAAGAACATTAAGCCGAAGGCAAAGCAGAACAACGCCAGTGCAATTTCGGCACAGTCGCTGTAATCAATCGATCGGATCACATCAGTAAGCATGATTCAAATTCACTAGGCGTGAGAAGTTCATTTTTGTCGCTCAGTCCCGTAGCGGAAGTCGTCAAGACTTTCGTCGGTTTTACCAAAAGCTCCCCGTCGCAATCCCATTACTGGGCCGCGACCTCTTCGGCGGCAGGCTCTTCGGCGGTTGCCGGATCTACCGACTGTTCGTCTTTCTTTTCAGGTTCAGGCGTCGCAAAGATGTCCGTCCCCACTCGCTGCAGAAACGCAATCAATGCGATCGCTTTGGTGTCAAACGTCATCAGTTCGCCGCGCTGGACCGGCCCGCCTTGCGAGACCACGTCTGCCGCGATCACTTCCGCCTGCTTGCGAGCCAAGTCAGCGGAATCGGCAATGTCAAAGTCGTAAGGTGCCCCCAATGCCTGGGCGGCCCAGACACGATCGGGGATCATTGCAAAGTTGATCTTCGTATCGAGCAAGTGAAGGTAGCTGGGCATTACACTGCCGGGCGAAACCTGCTCGGGGTTTTCGAGGTGCAACCAGTGCCAAAGACTGCTCTGCTTGCCTCCTTCGCGAGCTAAGTCGGGACCAATGCGGCGGCTGCCCCATTGGAACGGACGGTCGTATATGAACTCGCCCGCCTTGCTGTATTCGCCATAACGTTTTGTCTCGGCAACAAACGGACGCACCATCTGTGAATGGCAGTTGTAGCAGCCTTCGGCAACAAAAATGTCGCGACCGGCAAGCTCCAGCGGCGTGTACGGTTTCACCGTGGCAATCGTGGGCACGTTGCTGCGGATCAAGAACGTCGGGATGATCTCAAACAGACTGGCGATCACTACTGCCAACGTGGTCAAAACGGTAAATCGTACCGGCAATCGTTCCCAGCGGCGGTGCCAATCCATCTTGCCAAACACGTCGAGTTTCTTAGCCGCCTCTAACACAGGCACATCGTCCAGTGCACTGGTCGTGTCGATGACTTCGTCGGGCGCTTCCTTGGTCAATCGTGGCGTGTGGTAAACCGGCACTTCGTAGGTACGTGGACGTGTGGTCCAGGTCATGAACCAGTTTACTGCCATGATCAAAATACCCGAGACGAACAGCAGTCCACCGAGCACACGCAACCACCACAGCGGCACGATCGATTGAATTGTTTCGATGAAATCGGGATAAACCAAGTTCCCGGTATCGTCCATCGCTCGCCACATCAAACCTTGCATCAATCCAGCGGCGTAAATCGGCACGATGTACAGCAATATGCCAATCGTTCCGATCCAAAAGTGAGCCGAGGCCGCCTTGGTGCTCCACAACTTGGTTTGGAACAACCGTGGCAATAACCAATACAGCATTCCGAACGTCATCATGCCGTTCCATCCAAGCGCACCGGCGTGAACGTGAGCAATCGTCCAATCGGTGTAGTGGCTCAGCGCATTGACGCTTTTCACACTCAACAACGGGCCTTCGAAGGTCGCCATTCCGTAGAACGTCACCCCAACGACGAAGAATTTCAAAACCGGATCCACCGCAACTTTTTGCCAAGCACCGCGAAGCGTTAGCAGGCCGTTGATCATCCCGCCCCACGATGGCATCCAAAGCATCACGCTAAACAGCATCCCCAGCGTCGACGCCCATTCCGGCAACGCGGTGTAATGCAAATGGTGAGGCCCGGCCCAAATGTAAATGAAGACCAATGACCAAAAGTGAATGATCGAAAGTTTGTAACTAAATACCGGGCGGTTCGCGGCCTTGGGTAGGAAGTAATACATCAACCCAAGGAACGGAGTGGTCAAGAAAAACGCGACCGCATTGTGACCGTACCACCACTGCATGAACGCGTCTTGGACACCCGCATAGATCGGATAGCTTTTGCCCAGGCCAATCGGAACGACCAAGTTGTTAAAGATATGCAGCACAGTGACGGTGACAATCGTGGCGATGTAAAACCAAAGCGCCACGTACATGTGCCGTTCACGACGATGGATCAACGTCATTAGAAAGTTGATGCCAAAGAATCCTGCCCAGACGAGGGCGATCGCCAAATCGATCGGCCATTCAAGCTCGGCGTATTCCTTGCTTTGCGTAATCCCCATCGGCAAAGTCGCTGCCGCCGCGACGATGATCGCTTGCCAACCCCAGAAATGCAGTCGACTTAACGCGTCGCTCCACATCCTCGCCTTGCACAATCGTTGAGTACTGTAATAAACGGCCGCGAAAATCGCGTTGCCTGCGAAGGCAAAAATCGCCGCGTTGGTGTGCAGCGGACGAAGACGACCAAAGCTCAGCCATTCGAGTCCGCCAAACAGCTCGGGCAAAACTAACAAGATGGCGACGATCAACCCGACCAACGTGGCGACCACACCCCAAAATAGGGTCGCCGTCGCAAACTTCCGCACGATATCGTCATCGTAGGAATAGGTATCGATTTGCGCGTCAAGATTCGCTTGACCTGAATGTTGCTCAGGAAATCCTGAATGAGTCTCGATCGACAAGTGTCTCTTCCTTTGATCACAAACGAGTGGTGCGAGCTGATGGGCCAGCCAACGGTGACGCTGATTGCATTGAGGTTCGCCGCCACCCTCTGAAAATGTATCTAACAAACTGAACACCAAACGAAGATTTGCCAATGTGGCAGGCTGTCGCAAGGTTGTCCAAATCGATTTTGAAGCAGGAATCTCCGCTAAAAATTGATCATCGTCAATACAAGTCCAGTCGGTTTAAGGCAAGTCCGCCCGACCGCGAACGATGAGCTCATCTGCACACTCGAGCAAATGGGCGCGCTCGTCGCGTCGAACATCCCTTTGGGACGCTGATTGTAACCGGTTTGGGTACAGGTTGCTGCCTCCTTGACCGGCCAAAACAAGGCAAAAAACTTCGTTTCTTAGGTGAACGCACTGCATCGGAGGCTCCTGCCTCCTACGCCGCAGTGGACAAGGCAACGAGTCCTCCCAACGGTAGTGGACGAAGCAACGAGTCCCCGTACTCCGTAGTGGACGAGGCAACGAGTCCCGGCACACCGGAATCCTGAAAGGACTCGTTGCCTCGCCCACTACGCGTGAAATTTCACGGGTCTGTTTTCGCAATTCTTCAAGGCTGCTCATTGGATCAATCGAATTTGACTCGGTTTCGCACCGTCGCTCCGCCCGACAAATTCGCCACATTGAAACCGTGCTGTTTCAAAATGCATGCGGCAATATGTCCGCGAATTCCCACCGCACACGACACGACCGTGGGCAGTGACGGATCGAGTTCGCCAATTCGCTCTCGCAGTTCATCGACCGGGATGGCGATGATCCCTTTGCCAGACTCGCTGGCCAGCAGCGATCCAGCCAGCGGTGCACGTTCGATCTCAGCGGGCGTGCGGACATCGACCAGCTGTTTCCCCGCTAAATCAGCATCGCTATCGTAAAAAGTCTCGATGCCATCGATCTGGTTGCAGGCGGCGAACGCGGCCATGTGGACGGGATCCTTGGCCGATCCAAACGGCGGCGCGTAACTGAGGTCGACGCCACTGAGTTGCCTAACGGTGCCCTCGAATTG
>CAXBHV010000770.1:0-4293 GCA_963974855.1 uncultured Rhodopirellula sp.
CGTAGGTGTGCAAGTCCGAGAGTGCGTAGGCTATCGACTTTGTGCGGCGAATCGCTTCCCAAACGCTCAAAGGTGGTCGACCTGCGGTCCGAAAGCGTTTGTAATAGTCAGCAACGTTGAGTCCTTCGCACCAAGTAATCAACAGCGTCGTCTTCCCGGCTACGCTCTCCCAGTCGACCAGTTTCGGCAGTGAATGCTGATCCGCTGGAATGCGTGCAATTGATTTCCGCAGTTGGTTAGTCTCTGAGGAATCCGGCAGAACGATTGCTGTGTAGATGGTTCCACGGGGGCGAGGCGACGGGTGATGAACTTTCCACCGCCCCCGCCAAGCGACGGACAGTTGCGATTGAACGCGGTAGCGACGGCCATGGATGGTGATCGTTTCAAGCTGTGTTGGATGAGTCATAAATCACATCAGGCGGCAGACGAGGTGTGCGTGACGTTCCGACACCTAACAGTTAGTTCTTCTTTCTGGAAATCCATCTCGTGATTCGCGGCGGTTAACTAACACGTGACCGGCACCACCAGCGGCACATCGCCAGTCAGTGCAACATGCCGTTGCACGTGCCGCTCGCAAACGAACGCGATCAGGGTGCGAGGAGTCCTTTTTCCACGAGCAGATACTGGTACTTTTTCAGCAGCATGTATCCTTGTCGCACGTTTGCGACGGATTCCTGAGGAACGTGTCCGCCAATGAATCTCGGATACGGAGACGGGGCTGTTCGATCGTTCGTAGGAGAAGCCATCAAGTGCAAGAAGCGAGGGTACGCCCCATCAAGACCCTCGACCGTGTCACTCAGAGCGCCAGCTTTCTGAATCGCGGAAAGCGACACGGGGCTGCTTTTTGAAGTTTGTGCGTAATGGGTTGCTGATTGCGGTTGCGTGTAACCATCTGCAAAAAACTTTCCAAGGTAATGTCGGATCTGAGGTAAGTCTCGTGCAAACTCCGCTTCCAACTGCTGCTTTACCGCTGCGGCTTGCTTTGCAATTTTTGCGTTCTCGATCTCCGTCTGTAACTTTGCTTTTTCTGCCGAAATTCTTTCACGCTCGCGTTCGAGAGCAAGCGTGTTTAGCATCGCTTGAGCCTCACGTTTTTCCCGAGCTGCCTTCTCCTCAATCTCTAGCCTGTCACTTGCAAGCTTCGACGAAAGTTCGGCGGCACGTTTCTCCTCAAACGAAGCAAGCGCACCAGCAAGCGTCAGGGGCGACGGGGTCAAGAACTGGCAGCGTTTTTCAAACGCTCCAAGCGAAAGAGCCGCATGGTCGAGGTTAGTTCTGAGCTTCTCGAAAATCGCTTTTGTCGAGGAAAATGCTTGATCAAGCGAACCCCGCGATGGTCCTTGAGGAACTTTTAGCGTTTCGTCTTCTAACGCCCGCGAACGACGTTTGAGCATCGAAAAATCATCGGGAGAAACTGGCTCCGATTGAATCAGATTCGTGACAGCGGCAAAAACGACAGGATCAGAAGCAATCCTCCGCCCGCTGTCATTTGTTGCCAAGTCGGCAGTTCTCTTGTTCCAAGCGGCGAGATCTAAATCAAGTTGCGACACATCGCGTGCTAGTTTCTCAATCTTTGCAACTACCGCATCGCGATCGATCTTTTGCATTCGCTCTTCGATCGACAAAGCAGCGGGGGCACTCGATTGTGCAACAGGTGGATCAACAGCACCAGGACGATAGTCGTCAGAATTTGCAGTTAGCTCCTGCGCCGTTTGTGAGTCTTCCGCAACGGTTGTTGGAATCGAATCCGTTCGCGGAGTTCCTGAAATCGCATGATCGAGTTCGGTTCCATAGTTGAACCAAATCACGAACGCGAGAAGAATCCCAAACATCGTGAATTTCACAACGCGATGAGATTGCAGAATAGCAACCAAGAACGGTTTCAAACGCGGCACCATACGACGGATATTCTCTCGTGAATAGCGTAGGTAAAACTGAAGTGGGTTAGGTAAAAAGCCTGTCAATCGCTGACGTTAAAATGGAGGCAGATCTCAGTGGCGGTGCTCCTTCTTCCTTCGGCTTATCCAACCAGCCGAACAAGACGTAACGTTCCGCTAGAACAATCGCCGGATCAAAGTGGTACGGAACGGTAACGTCCTCCTTCATCGTCCATTCGGCAACTCCAAGGTCTTGCTGAATACAGCGTTGCCGAATTAAATTGCCTTCGATGATTCTCAATTCTTCCTGCATAAACTCTGGCACGATATCAATTACTCGGCGAGCATCTGTTGGGATTTCAGTGATGGCGAGTTGAACCGGTGAGCTGACTGCATCAACTAAATCATGAATGTGAACCATGAGAGTTTTTTCAGCAGTACTCTTTCTCTCAACCGTTCGTAGCGCTTCCCGCTTTTTGTAGTCAACCTGCATTGCGCCAGCGTACCACGATTGATAGGAGTGGGAGTGCAGTCCTCGATTAACAAAGCTGTATTGGCAGGAGCTGTCAGCGTACCATTCAATTTCTCCAAGCACACAACGCTCGACCAGTGTTTCTATCTGGCAACTCATGTGATCGGCCATGGCCTTCACAGTCTCACTGACGTTCTCTGAGAGAATCCGCTGTGATTCAGAAAGCGGCAGTGGGGCAAGACTAGCCTCAAGTTTCGACGAAATCGAAAGCGGCCAGTGAAGGCCAGCGAACAATTCTGTCCGCCAATCATCTTCGATTTTTCTAGCAGCGAAGATCGCTATCTCTTCCAACCCGATATCGATTTCAGAGACAATTCGGGCGACGGTTTTCAAAAAAATCATCCATTGGTTCCGACATTCTTCGAGCGACTTCCAGTCAGCTTCGAAAGCGAAAACCAATTCGCGAAAACTCGGAAAGATCGTCGGTATTCTTGGAAGCGACACCAAGCTCTCCAGTCGCGTACGAATTTTATCAGCAATCGAATCCTGCGGCTGAAAATTTTCTCTGTCGGAAATCAGCGACCGCACTTGGTCAAGAGTGCCGAGTGCTTCGTGAGTGAATCGATTCGTGCGAACGTTGTTGTCAGCGGTTGACGGCATTTGGTTTTCCCCCGGGCAAATTTGAAGTCTGTTGAAGATGTGCGGAATTCGCCACCTTTCACAACTAGTTGACCAGCGGGCAAAAATCTATCGCCTAGACCACAAATTTGGGAATTTTTTTCCCGCTGACAAATGAGTGGTCACGAAACTCACGGGGTTGTACGCAGAATCTGCAAGCAATTTCGAGGGAAAACGTCGCTAATCAGTCCAAAAAACCTTCACCGGAAAGCCACGGCTCCAGGGCGTCCTCGACAATTGCCTGTTGAGTGAATAAGTCTTCTCCCGCAAGTTCTCGTTCCAAGGACGCTCGTTTCAGAGCACCCGCTATCTCTGGACGAAGTCGGACGGTCACCGGAATGAGTCCGACGGGTTGGAAACGATTCGGCTTCTTTGGTTTTTGCCTAACCGGCTTTTGCTCGGTCGGCTGCGGCGCAGTCTCGCGAACTCTCTCGCTTCGCTGTGCCGGCGACGATTCTTGTGGTTTTTGGACGACACGAATTTCTTCTAGCGACTTCGGCGGCTCTGCAACTGGACGTTCCGACTGTTTGTTCTGGGTAACGAACGACCTAACGAGTTCGTCATCAACTCCAGGAACGGGCGTTGCAATTGCGTTTGAAAGTGATCTTCGTTCAGCCATGTTGTTTCTCTTGCTCCTTCAGTTTTGATTTCGTTTATTTGCTTGCTTTGCTCTTCCGCAGCGAAAGAACTTTGTCCGTCACCACCTCGGGCAAGATTTCCCGAAAAAGTTGATCAATCTCACCTGCGGCGTCACGTGCTGCATAGCCAAGTTGCCAGACGAACGTCGCCTGGCCCGGTGCGTCGGCAAAGGCCTGCCGCAACGTCACTGGAGTTTCTGTCAACGAAAGTTTTAGACTTGCCGCTGCATCCCGCATGTCCTTCGTCAGTCGATAGTCTTTACCAACCATGCTCAAGACTGCGATCGCTTCCGGCGGCCCCTTCCTGATCGCTTGCGCTTGACGAACAAACGCGGTCCCTTTTTCAAGTGCCCGAACTTCGAACATAGATGCCTTGCACGGGATGATCGCGAGATCTGCCCACATGAGAAGCGCCCGACTGGTTTCTGTCTGCGAACCCGGCCCATCGGCAATTACGTAGTCTGCTTCCCTTGCCAGTGACGGCAGTTCATCAAGAACCTCATCCGCGTTTGAAAGGCGAACCGTCTGAATCGCTGGTGCTGCTTCCTGAATCCATTCACTGGACGACGCTTGTGTGTCGCAATCAGCGAGAATCACTTTTTTACCATGAGCGTGAAGCCATCCCGCA
>CAXBHV010000771.1:0-4289 GCA_963974855.1 uncultured Rhodopirellula sp.
ACGAATCGCAAGACGGTAGGTTATCGAGAAACCTCGCAAACGGACATTGCGAGGCGACTGCGGGGTATCTTTAGCTTTACCCCCCACGGCCAACGCTGTGAAGCATTTTTACCTATAGGATTTGTGCAAATTTGGCGTAGCGGAAGTCGTCAAGGCTTTCGTTTTAGGACGTATGCCTCCCGAAACTCTTGACGAGTTCCGCTACGAAATGCATCACGGCGTTGCGCTACGGCATCAGTGTGAGTGGCGAGCTTCAAAGCCGTTTTGCATCAGCCACGAAGCCCATTGCTCGGATACCTTGTGGTCAACCAAGTGGATGTCTCGCCAAGTCGGGGCGCGGAACCGAATGTCGCGATGATCGCCGTGGCTTTCGACGACCACCTCGACACCCATGTCTTGTAATTGTTTCAAAGTCTGAGTTTCTTGAGGCGAACCGTTGCCATGGATTTGTTTCCAATCGACCATGCGAAACTCGACAATTTCCGAACCTTCGGAAAATGCGGGTGCGGTGTGAGCATGAGATACATCAAAACCAGACGCTTTGAGCCACCCCATCCACTGGTCCGCCATCGCGTGGTCTTTGACGCCAAGTGATTTCCACTGCGGGCAACGGTAAGCAACGTCAATGTGCCCTGCATGTTGATCTTGTCTGACTTCACAGCCAAGTTTTTGTACTGTGGCGAGATGCTGAGCCGCTTTGTTGACGTCGTCAAAATGCATCGTTTTCCACTGGGGCAATTGGAACGCCAGCGTTTCGCTCAAGTGGTCATGGTCCCCATGCGGATGCCCATTATCACCGCCGTGCGAATGGTCATGCGACTGACCGTATGACGAGGTGCCGCAGGTGGCAATCGCAGCAAGAACCATCAGGGTGAACAACTTCTTCATTTTCTTCTCCATCTTAACCAAGGGGGGAACTCCGTTCATCGCGTAGCAAACCCTGAGCCACTGGCGTGGGCTCGCTGCGATGTTTTCTCACACACGCATCTAAACTTCATTCAATTCGATTTCGCCTGCGGTGGCGGTGACGACCCGCTCGGCTGACTTCATCCCAAACAACCAGAACAGTGCCGGATGCACAAAGAAGTCCAACATCGTTGAACTCACCAATCCGCCTAAGATCACTGTGGCAACGGGATACAGGATTTCTTTACCCGCATCGCCGGCCGACAACACCAATGGCACTAGGCCGATGCCCGAGGTCAACGCGGTCATCAAAACCGGCGCGAGTCGCTCGAGCCCCGCACGAATAATCATTGCGGGAGTAAACTGTTCGCCTTCGTGTTGAACGAGATGCAAGTAGTGTTGCAGCAATAGAATGCCATTTCGCGAGGCAATCCCGGCAAGCGAGATAAATCCGACCATCGCCGCGATCGTCAGCGTTTGGCCAGTGATTACCAAGGCGGCGACCGAACCGATGAAAGCCATGGGAAGCGCCGCCATCACCTGCAACGCCAAGTTCATGCTGCGGAACAGTGTGTACAGCACCAGAAACACGCCCATCATCGAAATCACAAACAGCACCGAGATGATTCGGCTTGCCGATTGCTGACTTTGAAATTGACCTCCGTACTCGACAAAATACCCCGAGGGCAATTGTGCGATGATTGGTTTGATCGACGCCTGAATGTCGGTCACAACGTCCACGACACCGCGGTCGGCAACGTTACACTGGACCACAATGCGGCGACGAACGTTTTCGCGATTGACCACGTTGGGGCCACCCGATTCGTAGACTTTCGCGAGTCCTGAAAGCGGGATCATGCCTCCATCAGGCAACTGGATCGACAATCGCTTCAATTCTTCGATGTCCTCGCGATAGTCTTCTTTCATTCGCACCATCAAATCAAACGTTCGCATCCCGTCGAGCACTTCGGAAACGACTTTGCCGTTCATGGCGGTTTCGATGTATTCGTTGACCGATGCAGCACTCAGCCCGTATTGCAGCAGTCGATCGCGATCCAGTTCGATACGGAGCTGAGGGATAATGACTTGCGGTTCGACCAACGCGTCGGTAACTCCCGGCACCAATTCGATTTCCGCTTTGATCTGTTCCGCCTTCTGACGCAACACATCCAAATCATCTCCGTAGATTTTGATCCCCACCTGGGCTTTCACGCCCGACAACATGTGCGAGATCAAGTGTGCAATCGGTTGCTCGACCGCCGTGACCACGTGTGGGAACTCTTCCATCGCCTCGCGGATCTTGGCCAACTGTTGTTCACGAGAACGAGGCGAATTGGGATCAAGCTCGATGATCATTTCGGACATATTCACGCCCTCGGCATGCTCGTCCAATTCGGCACGCCCGGTCCGCCGAGCAAACCGCTGCACATCGTCAATCTGCTTTAACGATTCCTCGACCGAGCGAGCGATCTCGTTGGACGCCGCCAACGAGGTTCCCGGCGGCAAGACCACGTTCAGCTGGATCGTGCCTTCGTTAAAGGGAGGCAGGAAATCCTTTTCAAGTCGCGAGATAAAGATCGCGGCGATCGCGACCATCAATATCGTCACGCCGAGGTTCAGATAGGGGAATGTCAAACTGAACCGGATCACTTTATCAGCAACCCACTTTAGCCCCCGCAACACAAATCCGTCTTTTTCTTCGCCGCTTCCTTTACTCAATCCGAGCATCCAATACGACAGTACCGGTGTCACCGTTAGCGAAACCACCAACGAGGAAAGGATCGAAACGATATAGGCGATCCCCAGCGGAACAAACAGTTTGCCTTCCATCCCGCCCAGAGCAAACAGCGGAATGAAAACCAATATCACGATCATCGTGCCAAACACGATACTGCGACGCACTTCGGCACTGGCTCGAAACACCACTAGCAGTGGGTTCAGCGGATTCCCGGCGGCACGGTTTTCTTTTAGCCGTCGATAAATATTCTCAACATCCACGATCGCATCATCGACAAGTTCGCCCATTGCCACTGCGATCCCGCCCAGCGTCATTGTATTGATCGACAGTCCAAATACCGCGAACACGATCGCGGTCATGACCAGGGACAGTGGAATAGCCGTTAACGTGATGAACGTCGTTCGCAAATTCAGCAGGAACAGAAACAGGACGATGACGACCAGGATTCCCCCGTCACGCAATGCTTCGATCACATTTTCAATCGCGCGGTCAATAAATGATTTTTGTGAGTAGACCGTCGTAAGCTGCGTTCCCGCCGGAAGTGTCGGTTTGAGTTCCTCGATCGCAGCCATCACATCTTCGGTCACGCGGCGGGTGTCGGCGCCGGGCTGTTTATTGATCGTTAGCACCACCGCAGGCCCACCACGCCAATTCGATGCTGCATCGCCCGAGGCATTCAATTTTGAATCCGCGTTCGACGAGCGGACAAAGGCGGAACTGTCACCGCGTTTGACTTGCGCCCCCTCGACCACCTCGGCGACTTGAGACAGCAACACAGGACGGCCTTCTCGAATTTTTACCGGCACCTTTTTTAGATCGTCCAGCGACTGAATCCGTCCCAGCGACCGCACCAACAGTTCTTCGGGGCCTTGTTTGTCGAGATAACCGCCCGTGCCATTTTCATTGCTCTCGGTCACTGCGGTTTCAATCTCAGGCAACGTGACTCCGAAACGAAGCATCGCGTCGGGATCCACCAGGACTTGAAACTGTTTGCGTTCGCCGCCCATCGTGAAGACTTGCGAGACACCGGGAATCGTCAACAACCGTTGCCGGACGACCCAATCCGCAGTGGTACGAAGTTCCATGGGGTCGACATTGGGATTGTCGCTCCACATTCCCAGCATCAAAACTTGGCCCATGATTGACGAGATCGGAGCGAGCTGAGGCGTGATCCCGGGCGGCAAGCGGTCTTGAACCATCTGCATCCGTTCGGCCACAATTTGGCGGTCCGTATAGACATCGGTGCCATAGGCAAATTCGACGTAAATGACCGAGATCCCCACGCCCGAGGAACTGCGAACCGCCTCGACCCCGTTGGCACCATTCATCGTGGTTTCGATTGGGAATGTGATCAACGACTCCACTTCTTCGGGAGCCATACCCGGCGTTTCCGTCATGATCACGACACGCGGTCGGTTCAAATCGGGAAACACATCGATGGGCATCACCATCGTCTGCCATGTCCCGTAACCAATCAGGAACAGTGCGACTGCGATGACGAGCAATCGTTGATGAAGTGCGAAGCGAATGACGGCGTTAAGCATGAATCAATGGAGAAATGAGCAATAGAGAAGGGGGGATTGACACTTTTCGGTGAACGGCACCAAAAAACGCTCGTTCCCAGGCTTCTGCCTGGGAACGCACT
>CAXBHV010000772.1:0-4287 GCA_963974855.1 uncultured Rhodopirellula sp.
CGGCGGTGGCAGCGAACGACAAACATTGCTGTTGCTGCGGCATTTGGATCGAGCTCGGTTCGAGCCGCATCTGTACGTGATCGAGCGTGCGGGCGACTTGATGTCGGAAATTCCCGACGATGTTCCTGTGCATTCGTTTGCCGACCTTCCGCGGCCAAACCAACTCTATTTTCCCGGCCGGATTCTGCGTCAACAGATCGCGGATCTGCGGGATCGGATCGTCGAAGAAAAAATCGCAGTGGTTTACGATCGTACGTTTGCGATGAGTTTGATCGCGGCACCGGCCTGCCAACGATTGGGGATTCCCCGGATCTCGACGATCGTCAGCCCGCCCGAGCGAGCGCTGCCGTTGGTCGAAAAACGTTTTGTTCGCTGGAAACGATGGCGATTATCAGCCGCCTATCGTCAGGCTCGCACCGTGGTGGCCGTCAGCAAGATTGCCGCTCGATCGGCTGAAAAATATTACAAGCTGTTTCCCAATTCGGTCACGGTGATCCCCAATCCTGTTGATCGCGACGATTTGCTGCTGAAATCGGCAGCGGCCATACCGCGTGATCCCGATCACGTCACGATGGTTTGTGTGGGACGGATGACGTCCGAAAAGGGGCACGCGGATTTGATTCGAGCGGTGGCGCTGGCCGAGCCTGATTGGCCTGCCGAAGTTCCACCTCTGAAGTTGATCATGGTCGGCGATGGGCCCTTGAGATCGCAATTGCAGCAATTGGCGGCAGAGAAAGTCGTGCGTCACTCGATCGAGTTCGTCGGAGTCGAAGCCAATCCGGCCGCCCGCATCGCTACAGCGGATGCGCTCGTGTTGCCGTCGCTGTTCGAAGGGATGCCCAACGTGGTTTTAGAGGCGATGGCACTGGGGACTCCGGTGATCGCCACGCGTGCCGGAGGAACGATCGAGTTGATGGATCAAGAGCCGACGATGTTGTTAGCGGATCCCGGCAAACCATTGTCATTAGCCAGTGCGATTGGTGAATTTGTCAGCGATCGTGATGCGGCGATTCGGCGTGCTGATGCGGCACTGCGTTACGTCCGTGATTTCCATGACGTGAATCAAACGACGCGGCGAATCGAAGACTTGTTTTCGTCGTGACGACGAATCAATCGAGCTTCGCCATTTGCTCGATCGTGGCAATGAACCCTTCGCGATCTTTCGGCGATACCAGGTACTCACGCTTTTCTGTTTGAATTCGAACGCGGCGAAGCGACAGTGCCGGAGCACTTTTCAGGCTCGATGATTTTTCGATTTTTTGAATGTCTGCGATTGGAATCTGATAACACAGGATTCCGCATCGAATCGAGACGGCATCGTCGAGGATCGTATAGCGACAGGGAACAACGAAGATGCCTTGCACAAACATGGTTGCTGCGCCGGCCAGAAACAGCAGCGACGCATCTCCCGGCCGACCGTTCACCATCAAGTAACCGCCAATCACGACCGCCACCACGGGCGAGAGCATCAGCAGCATCAGGAGCCAGAGATCGATCGCCGATTCGTAGCGAATCGGCGTTTTTAGAGCGGGAGAAGGTTCGTTCATTACTGTCGAGGTTTCTTTTTCTTGGTTTTAATCATCGAAAGGGCCATCCTTGTATCACCCATGTGCCACTTATGAGAGGATGGGGGGCGACGTGGCATGTCCGAGTCGATGTCAATTGGCGGTCGATGCGAATGTCGCTACCGTCGCGTTCGCGGTGGATCCACGCTCTGGCGAGCGTAGGTACGGCAGAATTGTTCCGACGGTCTTGAATTCTGTACGCTCAAGGGTTTTTCAGCAAGCGAGATGAACTCAAACACTTCGATGGACGGTCCCGTTGTTCCCCTCGATCGGCGTCGTGCCCCGCATACCGGTTTGCCATGGGCGTGGTGTAATTTGTGGCGGAATCCGTTTGGCGAGTTGACGCGAGAAGAGCGGGCCGAGTTGGCGGTTGTCGATGTCGCGACACTTGCATCGCATGTGCATCACCCGAGAACAGCACTGCAATTGATTGGCGAGTGTGGTCGCGGCAAGACGACGCGGATGTTGGCGCTGCTGCGTCATTTTCCCGATGCCTCTTACGTTTATCTCGACGAAGATTTGCCGTGTGGTGCGATCGCCGAAGGGGTTCCGCTGATGATCGACGAGGCTCAGCGATTACCGCGAAAGGTGATGCATCGCATCTTTGCCACGGGATTGCCGTTGGTGTTGGCGACGCATCGCGATTTGACACGTCCGCTGAAAAAAGCGGGGTACGATGTCACAACCTATCAGTTAGGTGATACAAATAACGCACAATTGGTAGCCGATTCGGCAAATCGCCGGATCGAGGCGTCTCGCTTAGGGCCGGGGCCGATTCCGACATTGTCGCGGCACGATGCCGACAGGTTGGTGTCGCGGTTTGGCAGCGATATCCGCGGCATCGAAGGTTACCTCTACGAGCAAGTTCAACTCCAGGTGTACAGCGATGGCGAAATGCGATTTGTCGATTGAGTTAGCCGAGGATGCCAACTTTCTGTACGAAGGAGGTGGCACAGTCCGTGGCAAGGTCCGCGTGAACGTCGACCAGGACGTGAAGTGCAGCGGATTGGTGGTCGAGTCGGTTTGGAAGACGCATGGACGCGGCAACGTGACCTCGGGGACTTTCGCCAGTGCGACTTTGTTCCAAGGCGAATGGGTGGCGGGGCAAGTCGTCGAGTATCCGTTTGAATTGCCCGTGGGCGATTGGCCGCCTAGTTATCACGGGCACTACCTGAACGTCGATCATTACATTGACGCTCGCGTGAAAATTCCTTGGGGCTTTGACCCAAAAGCGTCCGAGCCGATTTTGATGCGTCCGACGTGTGGCCCGGAGGCTGCCGTGACGAAAAAGGCACCGAGCCGGTCCGTCTTTGCCGGAATTTTTATCGGCGTGTTTATGATGATCTGGTGCTCGGGTTTCATGTTCTTCATGGTTCAAAACCCCTTCTCGCTGATCTGTGTTGGCATCTTTCCCGTTCTATTCGCCGTCGGCTATGCGATTAAGGTCTTGTTGCCAAAGTATCTGTTAGGCGAAGTGGTCTACGAAGTCTCGCCCACGGTGGTCGCTCCTGGGGACCAGGTCACGGGCGAGCTTGTGCTTCGCCCTCGCAAAAACGTCAGCATCAATGCCATTACATTGGACTTCGAGGCCCGCGAGGTTTGCATCAGCGGCAGTGGCAGTAACAAGACAACGCATAAACACGTTTTCTTTGAACAGACGACCGAGCTGCAATCGGCGACGACATTGGCAGCGGGCCAAGAACGCCGATTTCCGATTTCGGTCACGTTGCCCGAGGATGCACCTTACACACTCGATCTGCCCAGCAACGATTTGATTTGGGCGACAACGCTTCGCATCGACATCCCCCGTTGGCCCGATTGGTCCAAAGAAATTGCGCTGCAAGTGTTGCCATCGGGTAAACCGATGGAGCGACCGAGCCGATCAATCGGTGGTGCGTCCGCTGACCTTGATTCGGATGCCGCTGCGGCGGGTGGGATCACGTTTGCCGAGACTGCCAACCATCTTTGGTCGATCCGCGACGATTCCGAGCAACTTGCAACGCTGGTCGATGCCGTGACGGGGCTCTCCTTTCGCATCGAAGCGTTCGTGGAGCGGCGGTTGCTTTACGCGGGCGACGAAGATCCGCATTTGTTCAAAGACGGTTACGCAGTATGGGCCCACTACGGCGAGCCCCCGTTGCCGTTGGTGTTGTACGTCCCGCATCAATTGGCCGACGAGTTCGAGCAGATTGGGCGCGATCGCTGGGTAGGTCAGGGGACGATCGTCGGCTGGGATGATCGCCATCGACGGCTGCAAATCAAACTTAACGCTTAATAAGTCTCGGTCGTCACTTTTGTCCGATCTCAATTTCACCGTAGCGAAAGTCGCCAAGACTTTCGTCGGGCCCTCCGCCTGGTGTCTTACGAACATTTTACTCGCTACTGCCGACGATTCCGCACCGCGTCCCTCCCCGAAAATCTCGCTGAAGGCTCGGTTTTCGACCCTCCCAGCGTTGCTGGGCGGGTGAAGTACGTGCTTGCGAAAGCTGCTGGGGCCACCTTTGCCCCGGTGCCTTAAGGCTCCCTCGGTTCACATCTCGACCACGCGACCATCCCCCGCCGGGTAGAATAGAAAGATCCGAGTCCGACAACGTCGATCTTCCTATTCGCCGAAGCTCGCGACGGTAAAACGTTCCATCGCGGGTTCCCTTATCCGTACAAGAACCCTTTCTATTCTTGGAGAAATCCGATGCAAGCGACTCTAAAGTTCGTGCTGCCGCTG
>CAXBHV010000773.1:0-4286 GCA_963974855.1 uncultured Rhodopirellula sp.
CCGAACTCTATTTACTTTTCCGGAGGCGACTTGCGATGAAAAAACGGGCTGCGAGAGTCAGGTTGCCCTGCCAGGACGGGCGGTTTGAAATGGAAGTGACGGACGATGGCAGTCGCACGCTTTTCAATAGACTCAGCGGTGTTAGCTACCACAGTTCCTCGGGGGCTGTTTCGGAAACACGTCTGGTTTACTTGCTCAACAGCGGGGTTTATGAGCGATTGGTTCATCGGCGTGCCACTCGCGTCTTGGAAATTGGGCTGGGCACCGGAATGGGGATGTTCTTGACGGTCGACCACGCGATTAACCATGGCACCCCGCTGAATTACGTAGCGGTGGAGTACGATTGGTTGGCTGCAGGGGTAGTCCAGGATTTGGCCCCCGATTCGTGGGTCAGCGATCCGGCGCTAGTCGCGAGTTATCTGCAGTGGCGTTCCGCTGCGGTTCCATCCGGAATGCTGGGACGTGACCATGTCAACGACGAATTGCCGCAAGTGTTCCAGTGGGCTGCAGGCAACGACCAGTTCGTCGAGGTGCACTGTGGTGATGCGCATAAATGGCGATATGAGGGCGAGAAATTTGATGCCATCTATTTTGATCCTTTCGCTCCGGATACGAACTCTGGATTGTGGCAGTCACCGATGCTGGAAGTGATGTACAAACTAATGAACAAACATGGCCGGTTCGTCACCTATTGCGTGAAAAGGGAGGTTCGGGACCGCTTGACGGCAGTCGGATTCAAGGTCGCTAAGATACGCGGACCGCAAGGCGGAAAACGTGAGGTCTTGGTCGCTACGAAAATGTGATTGTTCCGGGATTAAGCGGTACTTCGGTTGCAAATGGTGCTTCTTGATTGTGGAGCTTGCCTTGGAAAAAGATTCCCAACAATGGTAGAGGGGTATCGTCGCTGCTATGATGGTCGCAGGAAAAAAAGATGGATGGCATAAACGAACTCGTCGAAAAAAGCGTCAAAGGGCAACCGGCTGAAACCGATCGGTTGTTTACGTTGATGTATGACGACCTGCGCCGATTGGCCGGGCGATTTCTTCAGCACGAGCCGATGCGTCAGCGTTTGAGTTCGTCGTCGTTGGTCCACCAGGCCTACATGCGGATGATTGATCAGTCTCGGATCAATTGGCAGGGCAAAACGCACTTCTTTGCCATCGGTGCGACCGTGATGCGGCGGATTCTTGTCGACCATGCTCGCAAAGTCCGATCGCAAAAACGCGGCGGCGGCTGGGAACGACGAATGTTGACCGACGAAATTACATTTCAACTGAGTCGCGATGACGATGTGGTCGCCTTGGACGACTTGCTCAATATTTTGGCGAGTCTGAACCAGCGGCAAGCTCGGATCGTGGAACTGCGGTTTTTCGGTGGTCTGACGATGCGTGAAATCGCAGCGGAAATGAACTTGGGGCTTCGCACGATTGAGAAAGACTGGGCGATGGCTCGCGCTTGGATGCGTCGTGAGTTGCGACGGGGTGACGAGGATGGGGATGCTTCGAGCACGGAGTCTGAATCGGATTGATGGATGCCGATCGTTATGCTCGTGTCCGAGATCTCTTTTTTGCCGCTGACGAACTCTCGGGTACGGAGCGGCAAACTTTTCTCGATACCGAAATCGGAGACGACAAAGCACTGATGGCGGAGGTTCTGTCGCTGCTCGACGAGCATGACGCGGAATTAGCAAAGCTCGAGGGGGCCAAAGCGATGCCAGTGCCCGCCCCCAGCGAATTAGGGCAACCCACGGTCACCACCAGCGAAGAGACTGCGAAACAGAGTCATAAGACGCATCCTGCCAACCGCCCTTCCGCATCCGAAAAAACTCATCCGCAGCGACCAGATAAATCGGAAAAATCAAAGAAATCGGACACCGAACGTGCTGAGAAGAAGGTGTCGGCGTCCGAGATCACTCAACGTGGATCGGAGCGTACGCATGCTTCGCCCAAAGATTTTGAGTCGCGGGGTTCAAAGGATCGCACTTCACCGAGCGAATTGCTGCTCGCTAGTAAATCGCGTCGCGCTCGGCGTATCAACTCGGGTTGGTTGTGGTTAGCCGCGGTGCTGCCGACGCTGATCGTTGGCTATCTGACCTACCTGAGTGTGACCAACAGCGTCCAGTTAGCGCTACGCAATGAATTGACCGGCGTCAGCAACAGTATCGATCTGGCGACCGGGCGATTTCTGGATGACAAGGCTCAATTGGTCCAATCTTGGGCCCGGCAATCGTTGATTCGTGATTCAATCCTCGGTTTAGTCGAACTCAGCGACCGAAAATCGAAATTGGATGTTCTGGAAGCGGCCCCGTTGGCGTCTCAGATTTATAGTGAATTGAGAAGTTTGTCGGGGAAACCGGATATCAAGTTTGTGGTTTGGAACCAGTCCTTCACCACGATTGCCAGTTGGCGTGAGGATCATTCGGATTTAGGGCACCCGGTGATCCCCAGCGGCACGTCAGATGTCGCTCGAGTGCTACGAGGAGAAACGGTCGTTTATGGTCCCGATCGAGGCGACGGGCCAGCAAGTTTGACGGAGGACGACATTGGCTCTGACAACGAAGCGATCGAGCCCATGATGGCCTGTATCGTGCCCATTCGCGATGAAAATTCCGACGTCGTTGCTGCACTGCTCGTCAACAGTATTGGTTTGTTCCAAGAGTTCAATGAGTTGTTCCATGAGAGCAGTGTCACCAGCGGACTCGATATTTACGCGATTAGCCGCGATGGCCAAATGATCAGCCTCAGTCCGCATGCGGCTGGTTTGTTTCATCGCTCGCAATTCGATATGGATCCCGAAACGATCGTGGCTCGCTTGCGAGTCAGTGACCCAGGAACGGTGATCACCGAGAGCACGCGGGATGAAATCGTGCGTCGATCGCTGCCGTTGACCGAATCCGCGTCGGCGGCCACCTTGGGTGAATCGAAAGTCCAACTCGAACCGTATGCAAATTACGCGGGTGAGTCAGTGGTGGGCGGATGGCGATGGATTCCGAGGTGGCGATTGGCCGTGATTGTCGAAAAAGACGTGCGAGATGCTTTCGCGGCGGCTCGAATTGTGTGGTACAGCTTTCTGCTACTGGGCAGTTTGTTGACCGTCACGGCATTAGTGTCGGCAGGCCGATTGGCGCGCCGATCGGCTCGCGATCAAGCGGCGGTCCATCCGCTGAGTCGATACGAAATCATCTCGGAATTGGGCAGCGGAGGAATGGGCGTCGTCTATAAAGTCCAGCACTTGCAGCTGGGGCGAAACGCGGCGCTGAAGTTGTTGCGAAGTGACCGCCAGAATCGCGAAGATCAATTGCGTTTCGACCGCGAGGCTCGACTGGCTGCGTCGCTGACCAATCCTCACAGCGTGACGATTTACGATTACGGTCGTAGCGAAGAGGGGGAAGCGTATTGTGTGATGGAATATTTGTCCGGCCTGACGCTGCAAGAAGTGGTCGCGCGTAGCGGGTTTCAGTCGATCGGACGCGTGTTGTTTGTGCTGCGACAAGTCTGCGAGGCGTTGGGCGAGGCCCACAGCATGGATTTGGTGCACCGCGATATCAAACCGCAGAACATCATGTTGTCACTCGATCCTTCGGTCGGTGATTGGGCGGTCGTGTTCGATTACGGGCTGGCGAAACCACTCAGTCCGGAAAAAGGTACCTACCAGACTCGCGAGGTAATCTGGGCGGGCACACCAATGTACATGGCCCCCGAACGATTTCGTTCGCCCTCGGTGATGGATCCTCGCTCGGACATCTATTCGGTTGGCTGCGTCGCCTATTACCTGTTAGCCGGACGGCCACCGTTCGCCGAATGCGATCCTGAGTCACTGTTCGCCCTCATTATCAGCGAGCAGCCGATCGGACTCGCGATTCATCGTGGCGAAGATGTTCCCGAAGCGGTCCGAACCTGTGTACTTAAGTGCATGGCCAAAAACGCCGCAGACCGTTACGCTTCGATCAGTGAACTGGCCGCCGCCATCGATGACCTGCGAGTCGAGTTTCCTTGGACCAGTCACGATGCCGTCGATTGGTGGAAGCAGCACGGCGAAGTTTAGCGAGAGGGGATTCAGGGAAGTAGGGCCGGTTCCCCCCGGCCTGTTCGATTTAGAGGCGTGGCCGGTAGGAACCGGCCCTACACTTCGATTCGCTACGAAAAACATCCAATCTGTGCCGCGTTTTAATTCTTTATTGCTTGTCTGAAAAACACGATGTTTCCTCGCCAACCGATCAAGCTTCACGATTCTCAGCAACACGGGTTCGGTTCGGGAGCCGAGTTGATTTTGGTCGAAGGGGATTC
>CAXBHV010000774.1:0-4283 GCA_963974855.1 uncultured Rhodopirellula sp.
CGTGAGCGGCCGGGTTCCACGCATTACCCGGTGCCTTACGGCCCACGGCTCACAACTGCGTGTTGCAATTCGATTAAATCAACAGCCCGCAAACGCCAAAACGGCTAACTAATTCAGCAGTCCCACTGCGTCGGGGGCGAGGTGACCCGCGAACGAACATTTTGCAAATCGCACCCCCGTGGCAATCAGGAGGATCTCAAATGAATGGGGCGGTTGCAATTCGATTCCTCTAGGATTTCCGGCATAATGCGACCAGTACCCCTAATCGGTGTGGTTCGTACAAGCCGCAGCGATTCGCTAATACTTGAGCTCGCCAGTCTCGATTCGGCTGTTCGTTAGCGACACCTCTTGGGTTCTGAGCTATCCCTTCATCAGCGTCTCTTACTCTGCTGATGTTAGCTGATGAAAACTCAATCCAAACAAGCCGGTTCTTTCCGATCGCGACCTCGACGAGGTTTGGCGATGCTGGATGTCATTTTGTTGTTGGCCCTGATGCTAGTGGTATCTGGGGTTGGCTTCGCGGTTCGTGCACGATTCGTCGAGCAATCACGTGTCGCCAACGCGTTTGAATATCTCGAGGATATTCAGGTTTCGCAACAGCTTCACTATGTCCAAACGGGCAAATACGCCACTCACCTTGATGATCTTGATCTTTCGATCCCCTCGCCAGCTTACTTTGCGGTCGGCGAGATCAGGGTTTCGTCTGCAGATCAAGCAGCACCCGGATGGGAATTGCAGCTGCAGCGTGCCGGCGCGGCACCGTTGTTTGGCGCCTACGCCATTACGTTCAACGGTTTGGGATTTGATGCTCGTCATTCGTCGGTTGAGACTTCCATCGTGCCGCACGAGGGCCAACGCTCGCGATTCCATCAAGTGCTAGCGCTTGCGGTTTTGCGTTAAACCTTTTGCCACTCTCTTAGTCAACGAACAGTTTCCATGTCTGCACCGAACAATGTTGTTGGTTCCGTCGAATTAATGATGGACGGTCCCGCGGAGCTCGCCGATTTTTCGGAACTTGCCAGCGAAGTCGAAGTGCAGCGAAATGACGTTGCGACCGAACTGGCTCAACAGTATGCCAAGTACTATGCGCTGCCGTTTTTTGATCCACCCGACGATGCTCCGCTGCCGATCGACCCCGGCATTGCAGGAACGCTGCCAAGCGGATGGTGTTTTCGAAATCAAGTCGCACCGCTGAGCGACGATGGGAAAACCGTAGAAGTCGCGGTGGTTAGTCCCGACAGTCTGCTACTTGCGGACGAAATTCGCCGTTTAACCGGACGCCAAATGCAACCGCTGTTTGCCACCGTAACGGTGATGGATCGTCTGATTGACACATTGTACGGTGACGAGTTGGCGGCGTCGGAGGCTCCGGTCGTGACGGCCCCCGCCGAAGCGAATGAACAACCCGTCGTCGAGCCGCTCGCAAAGTCGGCTGTCTGTGAGGAGGGCGAGCGAACCTCTCCCGCGATTAATCCACTTTCGCACATCTTGCGCCCGTTGGTTCAAGAAGTAGTAACGCAGATTGTGATCGAGCCTCATCAACACGCCTTTCGCGTTCGTGCACGCGGGCCCAAGGGCATGTATGTACTGCAGCGTCTCAGTCGCGTCGAAGGCAACGAGATTATTGACCAGGTGAGATCGCGGCTAAATTTAAGTGATAGCGAGCGAAGTCGCCTTCAATCCGAATCTTGCTCGGGTGAGTTCCGTGTCCGTTTGCGTAGTAAACGCGTTTCGATCTTTGCCTCGTTTTGCCCAGGGACGTCGGGAACGATGCTGAATCTGACTCGCACGATCAGCTGTTCGGCCCCCGTCGCGATCGACAAGCTTGGTTTGCAACGGTCGCAGTTAGAGCTGGTTCGCGATGTATTGCAAAAACAAAGTGGCTTGATCGTCCTTGCCGGACCGCGTCAAAGTGGCAAAACGACAACGCTGTATTCCATGTTGGCCGAATTGAATGATCCAAGTCGGCTGATTTGTACTCTCGAAGACTCGATGTCGATTCCATGTGAAGGCATCAATCAGCTTTCGCTTAGCAAACACTCGAAAATTGACAAGAAGTCGGCGATTGATTCGGTTGCGCGGCAATCACCCGATGTGATTGCAATCGATAAGCTTGATTGTCCCGAAGTGGCTCGTGCTGCGATGCACGAGGCGGCGATGGGACGATTGGTCATTGCAACTATCGAATGTGCCGATTCTGCGACCACCTCTGTTCGACTACAACAACTCGGTTTTGGTGAGCGTGAACTCAGCGACCTGTTAGCGGCAGTCATTTCGCATCGTAGAGTGAACCGGCTATGTCGAAAATGCAGCAAATCACGTCCGATTGATCCCAACGACGCTGAACGTTTGGGTTTGGATGTTGATATGGTGGTTTCGAGTCCACAGGGATGCTCATCGTGTCGCGACTCAGGATTCGATGGAAGTCTGGTCGCTTTCGAAGTCAGTCAAGCGGGGCAGACGTGCAAGCCACGAATCGCCGATGTCGTTGCATCGCACTTGTTGGCTGGGACGGTTGCCGCTGACTCATTGTGCAGCCCAGCGGATGTCCTGCTTGCGTAGCCGGGCTTCCCATTTCTTAATGGTTTGGCCACGGCGAGCAGCATTGTCCTGTTCCGCTCGGTAGCTAAGGGTTACGCCCGTGATCTTTCGCAAATTTTCAATCGCCAGTGCACGAACCGACATCGAGGGTGAATCAAGGTTGCGAACGAGTATTTCGTCGCCTCCGCCTTCGAGCTGCTTTTGTGAGAAGCCAACCAGCAATTGAAACAATGTTTTTGCATTAC
Source organism: uncultured Rhodopirellula sp. (assembly GCA_963974855.1). GTDB lineage: Bacteria > Planctomycetota > Planctomycetia > Pirellulales > Pirellulaceae > Novipirellula. The sequence continues at coordinate 2,787 of CAXBHV010000774.1, forward strand.
CCGCGTCCATTCGCTCAATTGCGTCATTGACCCGTTGCGCTGTTTCAGCGTCACGGTCAATCGCATTTTGCAGGGCTGTGTAATGATCGCTCCAGTACGAACGTTGGTCCGCTTGGCTAAGCATTCCGTCACCTCCGAAAAACACGTCAGGCCGTCCGATGGACAACAGCGTCCGCGCGGCTAACGCGCCCGCTTCACTACGGCGGAACATGGTTGCTTCACGCAGCGAGATCTCGACCGGTTGATCGGGGATCATCAAACCCAACAATGCCTCGCGTGCGGACGCCTCAAGCGATTGGTCGTTGGGATCGGGAGGGGTGATCCAATCCAGTGGTGTTTTCGACTCCGACGTGATCGCGGGATCGTTGCCCCGTCTCACCCATCGTTGGCCCGTCGCCAATTCGGTCTCGTTCCCACCTTCGGACAGGGCAACTTTGCCTTGCGCAACAAAAACTCCCACCGTATTGATGTGATTTGCTGCATTCAACGGATCAAAACCGGGAGCCCGAAAGTGGGCGATCGTCATGGCGACGAGCGATTCGATGTCCGGGAAATTTAGCGTGAGTGACTTGCCATTGATTAACACGTTGATCGAGGACCCTGGCTTAATCGCCTCGAGTAAGACGCGGCCATACTCAACGTTCAGCACAGGCTTCTCGCCGACGCCACCGGTCCAATGAATCTTTGAGGGGCCAACCAAGGTCACGGCCATGTCATCGACGGTGTCCAGCCGAACGCGATAGGTTGGGGCACAGACGATCGTCCGTTGGGCACCAATCACAGCATCTTTGTTGATTTGAACCGGTACTCCATCATCGCCAATTGCGAAAACAAGAGCCGAATCGCTTGTCATTTTTGCGACTCCGACGTTGCTGTTCTTGACGGCGTCAGCAGCAACCGCGGCAGCTTTCGGATCCGTCACTTCCGTACGCGTCGGTGGATCACCGCCATCGGTATTGGCAACCATTTCCGCTTTGTCATCGGCAGAACTCGCATCGATCCCGGTTTTGGTTTCCACATCGGTGGCTAACGCGGGTTTAGCGGGTTCACCGGCGGGTGGAGGAATCGTACTGCTTTCCATCGGAGTGTCGGTGGAATCGGGTTTGGGTGCCGGGGCTGGCGTCGCCACTTCGACTAGCGTTGGTGGTTGATCGGGAGTGACCGTATCCGGCTTAGGATTGTCAGTCGTCGCGTTTGTTGGCTCTGGCACTTCGGCGGTTGCCATATCGGGTGTTCCCGTCGGCGCGGGTACCGGAGTCGGCTTGGGCAAGGGGAGGTTTTCGACACCGGTGTCGTCGTCGTTCGGTTTTGTCTCGGCAGACGCTGCGGGCGTCAAGTCACGCGCGGGGGTACCAATCGGAACCATCGGTGGTGCATCGCTGGCGGAGATTTCAATCTCTTTGGGCGGCACCGTAACTGGCGTATCTGAAGAGCCGAAATCGTCCGTTGTGACGTCGGACCAAGTTTGACGCGGATCCGACTCAGCGACGGTGGATC
>CAXBHV010000775.1:0-4275 GCA_963974855.1 uncultured Rhodopirellula sp.
GTTCGAAGGCACCAAATTGTGCATTCGAAAGGTCTGTTTCTACAACTTCGACAAGGCAAATGGTCCGTAAACGGCGACAGGATGGCGTTAGCATTGCCAATTTGTCACCCAACTTTGGTGCACATTTTGCAGCGAAACGTCACTTAGGACCGTCGGAATAATAACAGGCGGCGTCCTCCGTAATGGACGAGGCAACAAGTCCTTTTTGGCTGAATGAAGCTGCAGGACTCGCAGCCTCGTCCACTACCGCCCGCCATCGATTGTTCCGAATGTCCTTAGCAAAGCACGTGACGATCAAGTTCTCAAACTATTGCGATGTTGCCGGAGGGACAACAGGCACGGAAACGTCAATGGCACATGGATTGCCTGCTGCACTGCGAATCATGTCGCTTCTTATTGAGGAAATCTCGATGACTGCTATTCAAACGGTTCCCCCTTTGGACACGCCTTCTTTAACACTCCCCCAACGAGCACAGCAATCACCGATTCGAGTAGATCGATGCTCGGTGCAACTCAAAAACGAACCGCAGACGTTGGAACAGCAATGCGTCCACGCAGAATGGTTCACTCGTGGAATCAGGAACTCAAACTGTGCCCTTTTCCACGCTTCGCTTTACCCGATCATTCCAGAGCTTCGAAACCGCATTGAAACTTGGTTGAAATCGAACCGTTGTGGTTCGTCGGCCGCCGACGATCGACTTCTTGTAGAAAATTTTGTCGTGGACGTGATCGCGATGGCGTTTGAGAAGCGACGCCAGTGGACCCCGGACCAAGCCGTGCTCGATTGGCTGGCAAGTTTCATCGCAGTGGCTTGCGCCGAGAGTGCCCAAGGGTAAAAGGGAAAATCGATATTTACCCACGGACGGCTGCCCGGGCTCGCCCATTGGAATCCTACGATGGGGGCGGCACCGATAATGACGGCAACTGCTTACAAGTTTATGGTGTTAAGACGTCGATTGGCACAACAGTTGCCATTCACCGAGGCCATTACGGCGATGATGTTGTCGCCATCTGAACTGTTAGGGAGAACTCATTGATGTTGGTATTAGCACGGAAAGTTGGCGAGCGTATTCACTTGGGTGACGATGTCGTGGTCACTGTAACCGCAATCAAGGGAAATCGCATCCATTTGGGAATCAACGCGCCGCAGGAAGTCTCGATCCGGCGGGGCGAGCTGCTCGAATTTTCACAGTCGTTTGCCGATCCTGCAACCAGTTGCGTGCAAGGGACATCGAATCAACAGCAAATTGCGTGAGACAAATTGGCAGACAAACACGTGTCATCTTGTCGTCCCAAGACAAGTTGACGCCAAAAGGAAAATCGCTATTGGACTGACTCTGACAACGCGTACTCTTGGATTGCGCTGACGAACTGGGTGACAAGTTGTTCCAAGTGATCGAGGGTTGCGGTGGCGTCGTCAAGGTTGTTTTGCTTGCCCATCAGCTCGAGTGAGTACGACAATTCGCGTGCCTCATCGTGACTATAGGCACCCACGAGACTCTTAAGTCGATGCGATGAGATCATGAGTGATTCTGGATCCGACGACTCAATCGCGTCACGCATATTGCGAATCAACTGCGGTGCGTCATTGATGACGAACCCGATGTGCTCGATCAACAAGTCCGTCTCTCCATTCATTCGCTGCAATGCTTCGGAGATGTCAAACGGCTTGGCGCGTGATGCCGGCTCTGCTTGCGATGCCGGATCGGTCGAGGATCCGTTGGGACTGGGTTGCGAGGATCGTTCGGTTGTGATGCTCTCGACCATTGCGATCAGCTCTTTAGCATGTATCGGCTTGGCCAAGTACGCATCCATACCCGACGCCAAACATTTCTCGCGATCACTTGTTAGGGCATGGGCTGTCAAAGCAACGATCGGTACATGCGACCCGCGATCTTGCTCATTTTGACGAATCCGTCGGGTTGCTGAGAACCCATCGCTTCCTGGCATTTGGATGTCCATCAGCACGGCGTCGTAGTGGTTCTGTGAGACTGCGTTGACCGCTTTGTCACCATCGCTAGCACAGTCGCAGTCGTATCCCCGTCGCTGCAGAATCCGCATCGCTAGTTTGCGATTCGGCTCGTGGTCGTCAACCACAAGCACCTTCAGTCGTCGCGTAGGTTCATCGGATGTAATCGAATTGGAAGCGGCGAGGCTGTTGTCGGCAGCGTCTTGCTTTGAATGATGCCCAGAAAAAACCGCCATGATCGCTTCGAGTAGCGACGATGCCGAAACGGGTTTGACCAAATAGGTCTGTATTCCCAATTGTCGACAGCGAGCGGCGGAGTTGGGACGGTCCGCCGACGAGAGCATCATTACCGGTCCGCAATCCAATTCGGGGCGATTTTTGATCCGTTCGGCGAGGTCGAATCCGTCTACCTGCGGCATCATCGCATCGAGCAACACCAGATCATAGGCTTCGCCCGTTTGCGAGAGTTTCTGCAATGCTGCTAGCGCAGCGTCGGCCCCTTCGGTCAAAGTCGTCTCCATTCCCCAGTGCCGCAGCATCTCATCAAGTATCCGCCGGTTCGTTGCGTTATCATCGACCACTAACGCACGCTTGCCTCCGAGTTCCACGGTATCGATGGCATGGGGTGCGGATTCCGGCGGCTCGGCAATTCGCAACTGGATCGTGAAATGAAACGTGCTGCCCTCGCCAAGACTGCTTTGCGCCCAAATCTTGCCTTCCATCATACGGACAAGTTCGGATGTAATCGTTAGTCCCAAGCCGGTGCCGCCGAAACGCCTCGCCATCGACGAATCGACTTGCGTGAACGACTCAAATATCTGTTGCAAGCGATCTTTCGGGATACCGATACCTGTGTCTCGGACAGAGAAATGCAAACAAGTTGCGTCGCCACTCGTCCATTGCTGTTCCACCTCAACGACCACTTCGCCTTGGTCGGTAAACTTAATTGCGTTGCCAATCAAGTTGTACAATACCTGCCGAATACGCATCGGATCGCCCTCCATATACGGTGGAATGTCCATTGGCATACGGATCGCCAATTCGAGTCCTTTGTCGTGGGCTTTAACGGCGAGTGCTTTGAGCGTCTCGCGGACGAGTTCAGGTAGATTGAACGTGACGTTCTCGATCTCCATTTTGCCAGCTTCGATTTTTGACAAATCGAGTACATCGTTGAGCAATCCCAACAAGGTATCTGCCGATGATTGCACGCAATTCAGGTAATCACGCTGTTCCGAATTGAGTTCGGTCGTCAGTGCAAGTTCAGTCATGCCGACAACGGCGTTCAGCGGGGTGCGAATTTCGTGGCTCATGTTTGCCAAAAATTCGCTCTTGGCGCGATTACTCATTTCGGCGGCCTGTTTTGCCGCGCGTAGAGCTTCCTCTGTTTGACGACGAGCGGTGATGTCGGTTTCAATGCCGATCCAGCGGGCAATTTTGCCGCTGTCGTCATGGATTGGAATGAGGCGGAGTTCGACCCAAATCGTTCGTCCGTCACGATGGTACTGTAAGACATCACTGGACATTTCGTGGCCATTTCGCAATGCTTGTTCGAATTTACGAACGGCTTTTTCGTCGGTGCTGGGGCCAAATAGAATCTGGTCGACTCGGCGGCCGATAACTTCGGCTTCGCAGTAACCGGTAAGTTTAGTAAACGCAGGATTGGCCCATTGCGTTGCACCATCGGCGTCCATAACAAGAATCGCAATTGGCGATTGGTTGGCAACGAGCGAGAGTGTTGCAAGGTCGTCACGGTCTGCGGCGGCTTGCCGAGTCCCCTGTTCGGACGGCTCATGCGACCGGACGATACCAAGTTCGTGGTTCGACTGTTCGCGTCCGTGTTGGGCGATGACGATGGCGTCTTCTAGCGACGAAGCTTGCATCAACTCGGCCCAATTTGCCGCGTCGTCCTCGCTTAGTCGCAATGACTTGGGCAACGTTGCACCGATTGAGATCGATGGTGGGGAATTGACAACTTCACAGTGCAACGTCACGGCAAAACCATCGAGTTTTGCTCGATAATCGGGTTTCAGTGTGCACTTGGCATTTGGATCAGCGGCAAACAGTTCAATCTTCGCAATGTCTTCCCCGTTTTGACGGTCGATTCCGAAACGGACCACGGCGGGGATGGCGGCTTCTTGGAAAACCTTTGCTGCTGCGGTGACCGCGCGTGACAGCGGCATTCGTTGTTTCGCGGCGAGTCCGCTGAGGGCTGCGAAAATGCGGCAACGACGTGACATTTGCGACACATGCGAGTTTCGTGTGAGGGGAAATTCGGCAATCGTCGGGTGATCGTCGCCTTCCTCTTC
>CAXBHV010000776.1:0-4273 GCA_963974855.1 uncultured Rhodopirellula sp.
AGCAAGTTTCTCAGCCTCGTCTTGCGGCATTACCCCAAGGTTATCGGTATGCAGCTTGATCCCGAAGGATGCCTGCCGATCGATGAGTTGCTTGAAAACGCCAATCGTCAAAGTAGTCCACTGTCGCTCGAGTTATCGTATGGGGTGATGGCATCGTGTGAAAAAAACGGTTCGTCTTAAGCGACGACGGCGTGAAAATGAGTATGACAAAACTAATTGGATTCGCAGAGTCTCAAATTCGCAGTCGCAGATTTTCAGAAAAAAGGTTTCAACAATGGTAGCGGACACCCATTTTAAACGAATCTGCTTGACCGTACTGGTTGTTGCAGTCCTCGTATTTCCTTTGAGTTCTTACGCCTGCGGCGAGACGAAGCCTTTACGAGTTTATATCCTCGTCGGTCAGTCAAACATGGTCGGGACGGGGGCGATCTCGACGATTGATTATATCGGTGATGATCCAGCGACGGCTTCGTTGCACAAGAGCATGCTCAATGAAGAGGGCAACCCCAAGACTTGTGAGCGAGTCTGGATCTCATCGCTCAATGGCAAATACCGCACCTATGGTGGTGAGGGTTTCGGAAAACTCTCTCCAGGCTACGGTCTTCGCCGAGAGGATCCCACCAAGCATGGTGACTGCATTGGCCCCGAATACACATTTGGGATCACCATGGAGCAGCACTATGACGGCCCAATTCTGATCATCAAAACGGCGTGGGGCGGCAAGAGTTTGCATATCGAGTACCGATCACCGAGCGCTGGCGAATATCAGTTGCCAGACGAGTTGGTCGAAAAATTTCGGGAGAAGGGAGTCCTTGAAGCGAAACAAGCAGAAGTCAAGGAGTACTCGGGTAAGTACTATCGCTACATGATTGAGCATGTGAGGAAGGTGCTCGGCGACATCAAACGCGTGTGTCCGGATTATGATCCGGCAGCAGGATACGAACTCGCTGGATTTGTCTGGTTTCAGGGGTGGAACGACTACGCAGCGACCGCGCAATACCCTCCGTCCGACGGAGAGAAGCAGTTTGCTTCTTACAGTGATTTGCTGTGCCACTTCATTCGCGATGTCCGGAAAGATTTGCAGGCACCGGAGCTTCCGTTTGTAATCGGTGTGATCGGCGTCAACGGGAATCACACTCCCGGGCTCTTCTCGGGGCCAGCGAACGCTCAAGAAAAGATGGAACGTTTGCGCAAGGCCATGGCGGCCCCGGCAATGCTCCCCGAATTCAAGGATTCGGTTGTTGCAGTTCCCACGACACCGTTCTGGGACGACAAGTTGGGAGCTCTTGGGATGAAGCAGCTTCAGATCACGCGAATGAGGACAAGCATCTTTAAGAAATCCGAATTTGGCCCTAATGCCGATGGCTCCATGAGCCCAGCGGACATCAAGAAGTTTATGGAAAAATATAACGCCGAGATCTTTACCCCTGAAGATCTCGCATTGAAAGAACTCGCGACGGGCACTGGTGGATTTGTGCACTACTACGGCAGTGCTAAATTCCACGCGCAAGCAGGACAGGCTTTTGCGGAAGCTTTGTTGCAAAAAACGTCACAGTAAATGTAGAGCCGTTTCCTACCGGCCGGAATGTGATTGCAACGAAGTCACCAGAGGTTGGTGATTGGCGGTTTGCTCGTTGAGTTAATTGTTTGCACGCACAATCAACCGCGGCCGGTGGCAACAGGCCCTACTCAACTGGTCTTAGCATACCGGACCGAACATCATTCTGCAGAAACGGTTTGGAGCCTCAGCCATGATCGTGCTTGCTGATCAATGATCGTCACTGCGAATGCGAGAAGAGTTGCATTGAGTGCCGACTGATGATCTCGTTGCAGCTTAGTCCACGTTGATCCATTCCACTAAAATCTCGAATGGCCCCGACTTTTTATCGCCCAGTAGAATACCGACGGAATGAACTTGGTTCGGGTCAATCTTCATGTTGGGCACCGGCCGTCCGTATGAGTGAGCAACGAACTGATCAACGGGCAATCGCACTTCCGCCCACTCGCTGGCCTTCGTTTCGAAATCCAACTGATAGGAGAACGCGGTTCGGCGGTCCGGCGTGTACAGGTCAAACGTGTAACGGCGCCCGTCCCCTTTGACTCGCAAGACCATTGATTCGCCGCTAGCCAATCCCAGCGATCCGCCCGGTCGTGAACGCACCGACGCAAATGGTGAGCCGTGGGCCGTAAGGCACCGGGTAATGCGTGGGACCCGACCGCTCACACTTCACGGCTCACTAAGTCAACAGGCCGCTAGCCACGGTTCCGGCGCTGAACCGGGGCCTTCGCCCAAACGGTTAACGGGATTTCACCCATTGATTCCTGCCTACCTGCTTACACCTACGGCTTCACGATTCCGTGATCACAATCGTGGCAACGATGGCGCGATGATCCGAAGGCCATGGCTGTATAGGAATTTCCGAATTCCCAGGTTCGCCAACGCGTTGGCAAGCGGTTGCGGTGATGTCTTGCGGATGGACAAAATCAAAGTCGTCGCATCACAGTCATCGAAGGGTTATTGGCTGGGTTCTGGTTTCGCGGTTAGCAATGCGAACAAGTCGGCGACCGCTTGCGGCGAGAGATCTTTTTCTAGCCCCTCGGGCATCAATGATTTTCCTGACGCACGCAATTCTTCAATCTCCGTACGCAAAATGGTTTCGCGTTTGCCTTCGTTGGATATCAGCGTGATGCTGCTTCCGGTTTCGGTTGCCAACAATCCGTTGTGGACGCGACCATCAACCGTGATGACGATGTAGGTCAAGTAGCGGGCCTCGACTTCGGCGCTGGGGTCCATGATGTTCGCCAGCAAGGTTGGTGGTCTCTTGTCGGTGATCGAGGCCAGGTTTGGGCCCACATCGTGTCCGACGTTACCAATTTTGTGACAGGCCGCGCAGCTGGTCGCAAAAACTTTCCGTCCGCGTTCGACATCACCAGTCAATGTCAACGCGGTTTGGTAGCGCTCGATAATCTGTTTGCGATCGGGGGTGGTCGACGCAGTGAAGGCTTTCGTCCAAGCGGTACGCAGCGTTTCGTCTTTGGTTGCCAACAGGCGTTCTCGCATTGAGGGGCTGATATCACCACTGGAAACTCGCCGCGATTGAACGGATGTCAGCAGCACGTTGCTCCACTGCGTTCGACTTGCCAGTACGTCCAGCACTCGCGCTCGCAACGATGGCCCATAGGACTGCCAAGGGGCCAGCAGCACTTCGGCGACCTGTTGATCGTCTTGCAGTGCCAAGCGATCGACGACAGCCAATTGCAGCTCTACCGCCGACTGTGGCACCAATAACTTCGATAATAGCTGCATATCGTCGTCATAAACATCGTCCTGCCTCAACAACAGTCGCAGCGAAGCCGCAATTAGAGGCGTCAGCCGTTCAGACGTTTTCGAAGTTTCGGAAACCGATGCACGGGCCTGTTCGATTGATTGCTCGATCAGCGTTTGGTGATCTGTGGTCAGCTGAGCGAGTGGCAACTTGCGTTTTGCCAGTCCGTCCAGCAGATCCGCCAGTCCGGACAACTGCCACGGTTTGAGCGGGCCGACCGCATTGTCGCAGATTCGCTGAACGACTTGACCAATGGCCGCTTGATCGCCGAGAGCCGCGACCTGGCCGAACAACTGTTGTTGCAAGCGACGTTGGTGGTCCGTGGACGCCGCCACATCGGACGACATCGCAATCGTGGAAGTCAAAACCTCCGCGATGTTACGTTGGTTCAGCGAGCTCATGACGTTCGCCATGATGTAAACGTCATCCGCCGATTCATCCGCCAACTGGGCCAGCAATTGTGCGGCCATCGGATCATCGTAGGCACCCAGCGTCGCGGCCAGTTGTAGTCGCACTTTGGCGCTATTGTCATCCACAAGTGGCTTTAACCGTCGGACGTCGACGGCATGCTCTGCCGCCAGCCGTACGGCCTGTCGACGAACTCCGGCGTGCGGATCTTGCAATGCGAATTGCAAAACATCGGTACTGAGTGCTTGCATGCCATCGAGTGTACACAGGGCTTGTAATCGCTGTTCCGGCGTGTCGCCCGAGGTCGCTATCGATTCGATCTCGGGTACGGCGGCGGCTTCTTTACTGCGGACCAAGTTTTGTTGAGCTGCATCGCGTTGCCAACCGTTGGAACTTGCCAGAGCACCCAGCAAGCCGGCCGTCGTGTTTGCGATCCGTGGCGTGGTGAGCGTTTTGCCGGTAGGTACGACGCGATAAATGCGACCATGATTATCACCGAGCCGGTAATAGGGTCTCAGTTCGTCTTTCCCGTTTTGCGG
>CAXBHV010000777.1:0-4266 GCA_963974855.1 uncultured Rhodopirellula sp.
AACGGTCAGCGGATACCCAATCTGATCTTCGATGTCTTGCGGACTTCGCCCCATCCATTCGGTAAAGACAATCTGCTGGTTCTCGCCGATGTCCGGAATCGCGTCCACCGGCACCGGATTCCGTGGCAGCTCGCCCACTTTCCAGTCAAAAGGAGCGGTCATCACTCCCCAGCCGATAATGGCCAATACGATCAAGGCGACGACGAGCTTGTTGTGAATGCAGAACCAGATGATCCCCCCGAGGATGGTTCGGCGTGCTGCTTTGATATCGTCGGCTGTGTCGTCGTTAGCTGGCATTTTTCAGTTGGGAGTTGGGAGCTGGGAATCGGAAGCAGGGAGCCAATGAGTTGGAAACGGTTAGTGCTGATGGGGTTTCGCCATGCTCCCACCTCCCACCTGCTCGATTCCCAGCTTTTCAGCTTCCAACTTCTCAACTCGATCGGCGCACTTCAACATCGACTCGCCGTAGTACGGATTGCGTACGGATTCGTTGTTTTGAATCCATGTCGCACCACGTCCATCGAACGCCATCGGGCAATGCAACTCATACATCTGATTCGCACTCTTGAAGCCGAACGTCCGCTGGATCGACATCAGCTCGTCGGAGAGCAGGACGAAGGCCGACCGCATGGACTCTAAATCATCGGCCTTTACAAGTCGCCCTGCGATTGCCGACAACCCTTTTTGTTCCGCCTGCCATCGTTTCGAGACTCCAGCGTCGAGTCCTCCACTGTCGATCGAGTTCAACACTTGATTCAGTTTGCCAACAGCGGATGTGGCGGCATCCAAATCGTCCGACGCGAGTCCTTCGCCGATTGCCAAGTAAGGTGACAAGAGGCGATCGAGTTGTTCACGAAACGCCATTGGAACATCGAGCGTTTCAACTGGCATCTCGTGTTTCGGATGAGCCACGCCGAACATTGCCTGCAGACGCTTCGCATGATCTTTCGTGACCAAATACACACGGTCTGCTTCATGCAACGACTTGACATCTTGGCCTTCGACGGAGTCGTTTCGCAGCAACATCGCGAACTCACCCCATTGTGCTGCCATATCCGCCATCAACGCTTGTCCGTTCACCGCCTCAACCTGCTTCCCCAGCGATGCGAAGGCCTCACGAATCTTTTTAAGATCAGCCTCTTCGATCGCCTTCTCGATTGCGTCGACCGAATCGATGACCGCCACCATTTGCTGATTTACTTGCGGCGGAAGCGACATTGCCGCATGTTCCTGCGTTTCCCCGCCATTTCCCTTCGGCATTGTTCCCCCGCCGTGATTGTGGGCTCCGCCACCACCGCCACCTGCGGGTGTCATCATCGACGGCTTGGCCGATATCTGTAGAGCACTGTCGAGTTTAAAATTACCATTGGTCACGACTAATTCGCCTTCTTTGAGGCCCGCTTTGACAAGATAGAAATCGCCCGCACGCGGACCGAGTACGATTTCGCGTCCTTCATAGGTAGGCTCCTCTGCATTGGGAACCTGCACATAGACGATGGCTCTGGTTCCCGTCAGCAGTGCTGCCGACACCGGAATCACCAGCGGCTTGGCCGTATCGCTGGGTTCCGCCGTGACGTAGCCAAGTGACTCCGCGCGAACCAGCGGCATTCCGCATATGTCACAATTGCCCGGTTCGTCCTTGACGATCTCGGGGTGCATCGGACTGATCCATTTTCCAGCCAACGATGCATCAAGCACACGACCGCCCGAAGCGATCTTTGATCTCACCACTGCTCGCACAAACATTTCGGGCTTCAGCCGCCCGTCTTCGTTTGAGATATTCACACGCACTTTCACCGTCCGCGTGTCTTCATTCAATACGGGGTTAATAAATGCCACTCGGCCTTTGAAAACGTCTCCTGGATAGGCTTCTGTTGTGAACTCGACCTCCTGCCCGTATCGCAGCCAAGTAAGGTCCGATTCGTAGGCATCCATCTGCACCCACAAATGAGTCAAGTCCGCAACGGTGTAGATGCGATCGCCCGTGCGCACACGATCACCTTCCTGACGAAGCTTTTCAATGACGATGCCGCCGACGGGTGAATAGATCGTGATATGTTCGGTCGGTTTGCCACGTTGTTCAATTTCCTGAATCTGTTCTTCCGTAATCCCCAGCAATCGCAGTTTTTCTCGAGCGGACTCCGCCAAGTCGATCGGCTTTACGAATCGTGACGATGGACGACTGGCACTGGATTCGATCGCCGAGATCAATTCCTGCTGGGCGGTGTAAAGCTCCTCGCTATAGATGTAGACCAAGTGGTCGCCCTTCTTGACCTCGACACCCGTATAGTCGACATACAAGCGATCCAGACGACCGGATACCCAAGCAGTGATGTAGGAGAGTCTTGTTTCGTCATAGTCGACTTTTCCAACCATCCGGACATCCGCAGTCACGTACCTTCGACCTACCGGCACCGTTTGCACATTCATCAGCTTCTGAACCGCGGAACTGATCGAAACCGTACGAATACCGCCAGCCGACTTTTTGACGGGCACTAAATCCATTCCACAGATCGGGCAATCACCCGGACCATCACGTCGAATTTGAGGGTGCATGCTGCACGTCCAAATGGCAGGCTCCGCGGCCATCGCCCCCGTCGCCGATGTCGCAACGACGGTGGTCTTATCGGACTTACCACCACCGAACCAGGACGCAATGACAACGCCCAATAGCACAAACGCAATCGCTTGAACGATCCAAATTGTCGTTCGATATTTCGTCATTAGGTTGTTCATTTTTTTGTTTCAATCAGCGAGAGTGGGAATACATCGCGTCGTCATGTGACATCCACACCCTCAGACCTATCACCAGCAACATCACCGCTGCGATTGCCAAACGCTGAAAGGTCGCTCGCCGCCATCGACGCGGCTCGGCAACCGAACTCGACACCTGCTTGGATCGAGCATCAAGCTCCGTCGCGATCCCTAACCAAACATTTTCGCGAACCGCTGGCGTCGTTGAGTGTGAAAACGCAGCACTGAGTCGCCGATACCCGGCAAGTGCGTCCGCGCACTGGCCGCAGCCCTCGACATGCCCAGCGACTGTCGAATGCAATTCGTTGGAAAGTTCGTTGTCGTAGTAAGCGGAGAGCAACGTTTGAGTTTCGTGACAGTTCATTGTCTGCTACCTCCGACCGATCGCGGTCACCACCTGTGTGGCTGGGTTCAGGGACTCGCTTGACGAAACAGCCAATCGCGACTCGCCTACTCTATTTTGGATGCGACAAAGGGGTATTTTCTTCAGTATTTTCAGCGATTTCACCAGATTCGTCGTTTCTCGCACCGGCCTTCGATCGATTCCGTCACGAATCCGTGAAGAACGGTCCGTCGTGAAGCATCAAATAACAATGAATTGTTTCCCCAACGCATCAGCTTCACCCTACAGGAATCTCAAATCATGGCCATTTTCAAATGGACGCTTTCCTTCGCCGCGATCGCCGTCGTTGCTGTCGGCCTTACAGGCTGCGGCAATTCTTCCAACCCTGATTCTGCGTCACCAGCGATTCCGATGAGCGATGACATGGACCATGAAGGAATGGCCTCTGACTCGCACGAAGGACATGATCACGCAGCCCACGACGAGGGTGCTGCCGCGGTAAAGCCAGCGGCGAAAACGGACATGGAGAAGATGAATGAGACGCTGGCGGATTTTTCCGAAGAAGATCGAAAGTCAGCACTGAAGCAACATTTTTGCCCCATCAGTGGCGAAATGCTTGGCGTTATGGGTAAGCCAGAGAAGGTCGACGTCAACGGCCAGACCGTTTGGATATGTTGCGATGGCTGCAAGGACAAACTGCTCGCCGATCCTGAAAAGTATCTCGCCAAGATCAACAAGTGAGCAGATGGAAAGTAGCGAGACGGCAAGAGTGAAATATTCTGAAAAACAGTTGCCTATCCCTTCGACATCCGAAAACCAACCAATGGCTCTCCTTCGAAGCCCCCATTCCAACGGGCATGGAATCCTAACACCCGCTTGCCGCCCCACTTCGTCCGAGTTGCAGTCGGATGCCTTGCCGTCTGGCTCCAGCGTCCTTGGAAGCTTGCAGTAAGAAGCTAGAAGTTAGAAGTTTGAAACGGGGCGAGGGCGGTTAATGTCGACTAGCATGTACTCGAACGTTGGCAGCTCCTTGAACCACTGCTTATGCGGTGGAATCTTGTACCGACCGGGTTCGAGCACCTTGGTTAGCATGCCGTCTTCGTACTACAAGCCGCGGTGCGTAATCGCGCAAGCTCTCCATCAACAGAAGGGCCAACTTCGACGCAGGA